>JBMLQZ010000314.1:0-14375 GCA_049241285.1 Chitinophagaceae bacterium
AAGCTGAAGGTATTCTGAAATTGGTTAAACAATTTGATTACACACATGAAGAAGATAGAAAGGCAGTAGTAAAAGCAAATGTTGTAAAGTATCAAATTCCTATGTTCTATTGTAATGCAGTAGGTAGCCAAACAGAAATAGTTTTTGATGGTGGCTCATTAATTTTTGATAAACATGCCAATTTAATAAAATCATTTCCACTCTTTGCTGAACATATTGATGCTGTTGAGCTTAACGATGATGGAAGTATGCTTGCTCCAATATTAGAACCCAATAATTTAATTCCAAATCAAGAATTTAACCCACCAACATTAGACGAAAATTTAAATATTCATCAGATTTATCAGGCATTGGTTTTTGGCATAAAAGATTATTTTACAAAGATGGGTTTTACGAAGGCCATTTTAGGAAGCAGTGGCGGTATTGATTCTGCTGTTGTTCTTGCACTTGCATGCAATGCTTTAGGTAGTGAAAATGTACGAGCCATTTTAATGCCTTCTCCTTACAGTACCGAACATTCTGTAAACGATGCAGTTGCTCTAAGCAAAAACTTAAATAACCCTTACGACATTATTCGAATTAACCATATTTATGAGCAATTTTTAGCAACACTAGCTCCTGTATTTAATAATTCACCTTTTTCATTAGCAGAAGAAAATATTCAGAGCAGAACAAGAGGTAACTTATTAATGGCACTTGCAAATAAGTTTGGTTATGTATTGTTAAATACAAGTAATAAAAGCGAATTATCTACTGGTTATGGTACATTATATGGAGACATGGCTGGTGGCTTAGGTGTCTTGGGCGATTGTTATAAATTACAAGTTTATGCCCTAGCAAAATACATTAATAGAAATTCAGAAATTATACCGAAAAATATTATTGATAAAGCTCCAAGTGCAGAATTAAGACCGAATCAAAAGGATAGTGATAGCTTGCCAGACTATTCAATTCTTGATAAAATTTTATATCAGTATATAGAAAGAAGATTAGGACCATCTGAAATAAAAGCACAAGGATTTGATGAAAATTTGGTTGATAAAACATTGAAGATGGTGAATAACAATGAATATAAACGAAATCAATTCTGCCCCATTATTCGTATCAGTCCAAAAGCATTTGGTGTTGGAAGAAGGGTGCCAATTGTTGGAAAGTATTTAAGTTAAGAAGGTATCATTTCAACCAATGGAAATAAAAATACTAGGTAATAATGATGTAGAAGATTTCAAAAAATTAATTGAAATTTTTCAGGTAGTCTTTGAACATACAATTGCTCTTCCAAGCGAAAATCATTTGTTTGAAATACTGAGCAATAAAGACTTTAAGGTTTTTGTTGTTATAGTAAATGGACATATTATTGGAGGAGCAACAGTGTATATTTTACAAAATTATTATAATAAACCTGTTGCATATATTTATGATTTGGGCATTTCTATTACCTATCAAAATAAAGGTTTTGGCACGGCATTAATGCAAGAAGTAGGTAACTATTGTCGTGATAATAATTTTATGGAAGCCTTCGTTCAAGCTGAAACTAACGATATAGATGCAATTCGTTTTTATAGAAAAACCAACCATACTATAGAAATGCAAGCAACTCAGTTTATATATTCCTTCAACAATTCATAACAAAAATTATCGGATTTTCTACGCCTACTTCTTCTACATTTCATTTTTAATTGTTGCTTCTACTTATTCATAAAAAAGCTGTAAAAAAAACATTTAGTTATCCCATTTCAAATAATACTGGGTGAATTTTTTATTCTGAAAAAATATTTTGCAAATGAATTGCTTACGATATATTTGCAAACTAACAATTGTTAGTTTTTAAGCTTGCCATATGAATTTTGAAACAACAGAGTTAACAAAACAAGTAGCACAAACAGCCAAAGATTTTGCGTTACAATACATTAAACCCAGATTGATGGAATGGGATGAGGCACAAACTTTTCCTGTGGAAATATTTAAAGAAATGGGGCAACTTGGGTTAATGGGAATTTTAGTTCCAGAGCAATATGGTGGTGCAGGCTTAAGCTATTATGAATACAATTCAGTGATACAAGAAGTTGCCAAAGTTTGTGGCTCAATTGGACTAAGCCTTGCTGCACATAATAGTTTATGCACCAATCACATTTTGATGTTTGGAAACGAAAAGCAAAAACAAACTTATTTACCAAAGCTAGCATCAGCAGAGTTTATAGGAGCATGGGGATTAACTGAACCCAATACTGGCAGCGATGCTAGTAATATGAAAACAACCGCCATTAAAGAAGGAAATAACTGGGTAATTAACGGAACAAAAAGCTGGATTACACATGGCAAAAGTGGCGATGTTGCCGTGGTAATATGTAGAACAGGAGAACCTAGAACTAAAAATAACTCTACCGCATTTATTATAGAGAGAGGAACAAAAGGTTTTATGGCTGGAAAAAAAGAAAATAAATTAGGTATGAGAGCCAGTGAAACTTGTGAAATGATTTTTGATAACTGTATTATCAGCGATGATCAACGCTTAGGTGAAGTTGGTGATGGTTTTCATCAAGCAATGAAAATATTAGATGGTGGTAGAATATCCATTGCTGCATTATCTATTGGCATAGCAAAAGGTGCTTATGAAGCAGCAGTTCAATATGCAAAAGAAAGGCATCAATTTAACCAACCAATTGCTAGCTTTCAAGGCATTAGTTTTAAACTAGCAGATATGGCTACAGAAATAGCTGCTGCCGATATGCTTACGCTACAAGCATGTCACTTAAAAATGCAAAACTTAGCTGTAACCAAACAAAGTGCTATGGCTAAATATTATGCAAGTGAAGTGGCTGTAAAAGTGGCAACAGATGCGGTACAAATTTTTGGTGGCTATGGATATACTAAAGATTTTCCGGTAGAAAAATATTATAGAGATGCTAAACTATGTACTATTGGTGAGGGCACCTCTGAAATTCAAAAAATTGTAATTGCTAGAGAGGTATTACAATAAGTTTCTTTTTGATTGCTTGCTCTTTACGAACCTTCTTTTCTAAGAAGGTTTTTTTATGCAAAATATTTTTGGCAGAAATACAATGATATACTTACTTTGCTTTTCAAAGCACTTTTATGAGTAACAATAATCCACATTTAGAAACCTTACAGGATATTAAACAATTGATGGAAAAAAGTAGTCGCTTCATTAGCTTAAGTGGCTTAAGTGGTATTGCAGCGGGTATTTGTGGCTTAGTTAGTGCTTTTATTGCTCATCAACTTATTGAAAGTTACTATACAACGTACAACAACAGAGGTCATTGGGATTTAAATAGTTTTAAAGAACTAGAAACAAAACTATTTTTATTAGGAATGGCTACAATGGCTTTAGCAGCAGGACTAGGTTTTTATTTTACATGGAGAAAAGCGAAACAAAACAATGTGAATATATTTAATAGTAGCAGTCAAAGACTATTCATTAATATTTGTATTCCCCTTGCTGCAGGAGGCATTTTTATTATAGGAATGTTAGCAAACAATGTATGGGCTTTTATTGGACCTGCCTGTTTAATATTTTATGGTTTAGCATTAATTAATGGAAGTAAATATACTTTGGGAGAAATAAGATACTTGGGTATTTTAGAAATAGTATTAGGTGGTATTAATTTGTTTTATGTTGGCTATGGCATTTATTTTTGGGCTGTTGGCTTTGGCATTTTACACATTATTTACGGTATTATTATGTGGAATAAATATGAGAGAAGCTAATTAAAGTGTACTAAGTAACATGAAGAATCCTATTGAACATTTGAATAAAGTATTTGATAATCGTTTACGATTAGGTATCATGAGTACCTTAATGGTGAATGCAGAAATTAATTTTAATGAATTGAAAGAATTAATGCAGGCAACAGATGGTAACCTTGCTAGCCACATAAAGGGACTGGAAGAAAGCGGTTATATAAAAGTTCAAAAAGGATTTATTGGTAGAAAAACCAATACTACTTATACAGCAACAAAAGCCGGAGAAAAAGCCTTTAAACAACATTTATTAGCATTAGAAGAAATGATTAAATCGAGTAAATAATTTTTTTTATCCAAATACTTTGTATTTCAAAGCACTTTTAAAATATAATAAAATGAACACAACAAATGAACCAACAATGGACTTAAGTAACGAGTCATTCAATACAAAAAAGAATAGCAATAAGCTATTGTACAAAGCTATAACTACTGGGCTTTTAATACTTGGTATGTTAGTACCAACTTTTTTTGTAGAATCTATTATTGAAGAACGATCACAAAGACAGAAAGATGTAGTGAAAGAAGTTTCATCAAAGTGGGCAAATGCTCAAACAATCACTAATCCATATTTATCCATTCCATACATGTCAAAAGAAAAGAATGAGCGTGGTGCAGATACGGTATTGGTAAGAGATATCATTATTCTTCCTCAAAACCTACAAGTAAAAAGTACGTTATTTCCTGAAGAACGACCAAGATCAATCTATAAAGTTATGTTGTATAAAAGCATTACACAAGCATCAGGAAATTTTCAGCTACAATTACCTAAAGAAATTATAGCAGAAAATCTTCTGTTAAACGAAGCTAAAGTATGTGTGGGTATTTCTGACTTCAAAGGAATTGAAGAAAGAATGGTGATACAATTAGCAGGTAAAAACTATGAACTTACACCTGGTCTTCCATCAAAAAAGCTAGATGATAAAGGTTTGTCTGCAGCCATTCAACTTACAAATGAAATCATACAAAATCCAATTCAATTTGGTATTCAAATGAAAATAAAAGGAAGTGAAAAACTATATTTTACACCACTTGCAGCAAATAGCACATTTAAAGTTGATGGAAAATGGAATAGTCCTTCTTTTGATGGAATTACTTTACCAACTGAAAGAAATGTATCGAATAATGGATTTAATGCAAGTTGGACGTTTAATCAAGCTAGTCTTCCATTTACAACTGCTATAACTGAATTCGAAGAACTGAATAAGCAAAATTTTGCCTTTGGTGTAAACATGATTCAACCTGCAGATCAATATGCCAAAACTAGTAGAAGTATTAAATATGCCATATTGATTATAGGTTTAACGTTTAGCTTATTTTTCATCATAGAATTACTGCAAAATAAACCTTTGCATCCGGTGCAATATATTTTAGTAGGAATTGCTTTGTGTATATTTTATACGCTATTACTATCTATTGGAGAATTTATTCAGTTCAATTATGCATATATTATTGCAGCATTTGCAACAGTTGCATTAATATTCATGTATACTAAAAGTCATTTTGGTAGTTGGATAACAGCAAGCATTTTTGGTAGCATACTAGCTGCACTTTATGGCTTTATTTTAATTCTTATTCAATTAGAAGATACCGCTTTATTAGTTGGCAGCATTGGTTTGTTTATGGTGCTTGCATTAGTAATGTATAGCAGTAGAAAAATTAATTGGTATCAACCTTCCTTCAACCATTAATCATAGTTAAAGATTAAAGCAAATGCAAAAACAACCATTCAATAGGTCAATAACTACAGCTTGCAAAGGATTACGAGTTTTTTTTAGAATGGAAAGAAATGGTAAAGTGCAATTAACAATTGCAGTTGTTACAACTATTGCAGCAGTTATATTTGAAACTAGTATAATAGAGATGATGCTATTGATAGGTTGTTATGCATTGGTAATGTCTTTAGAAATGATAAATACCGCTATTGAAGAAATATGCAATATTATTCAGCCAAATTATCACCCTTCCATTAAAGTAATAAAAGATGTAGCTGCTGCTGCCGTTATGTGCAGCAGCATTGCTAGTATTCTCATTGGGTGTATGATGTTTATTCCTAAAATAATCAATTTAATTTCATGATAAAATCATTAACAGTTATTGAGAAAATGATTGCCATTTCTATCATTTTTACAATGGGTTTACTTGTTACAAGAATTATTTATACAAGAGAGTTAACTTACGGCTTTTACATTTGGAATACTATTTTGGCACTTGTACCACTGTACTTGAGTAATAAAATAGTAAAGCTAAAAAACATTAGATGGTCAACAGGTTTTATAGCTTTACTTTGGCTTTTATTTTTACCCAATGCTCCTTATTTAATCACAGATATTTTTCATTATAAAGAAAGATCACCCATACCATTATGGTTCGATTTAATAATTGTAATATCAGCAGCATGGTATGGATTAATTATTTTCATTGTATCTATCTTGCAAGTTGAAACATGGCTTTATACTTTCAAAAAATATCAATGGATTAAATGGTGGTTTTCACCTATAAGCATTGGTTTATGTGCTTATGGTGTTTTTATTGGAAGATTTCATAGATTCAATAGTTGGGATTTTGCAATAAAGCCACATGAAATTATTCTTAACTTCTTAGTACAATTAAGGCATCCATTTCGTAATTGCCAGGTATGGTTTTTTACAATCACATTTGCTTGCTTCTTGTATATTTTTTATTACACAATAAATACATTTAAAACTGTAGTACAAACCAAATCAATTCAGCAATAGCAATTAATCAACAGTAATATAAGGACCAATTTTTTGTAGCAAAGCATCTTTAATAAAAACAATTTTCTTTAAATCATTTACAGAGTTGTAATTACCATGTTGCTGTCTATACAAGACAATGGCTTTTGCTACATTTCGTTCAATATAGGGATGTGCACTTAATTCAAACTCTGAAGCAGTATTGATATTTAAACGAACAATATCGTTGGTTTTTATTTGTAGATAAGGTTGTAACATTTGAAATGCAGAGTCAGAAATTCCGTACGTTTCTTTTACTTGATCAATAGAAATAAAGCCACCTAATTTATCTCTAAACTTTACAATTTTATAATGCAATCCATCTGATATACCTGGTAAAGGCTTAAGCATATCTGGTGTAGCCGTATTAATATCTATTGGTATTAATTTATTAGCACTACTATTATTTGCCCAACTATTCTTATTGGCGAAAACTTGGTTATTATTACCTTCTATTCGTATATATGGAATAATTCTTTCAGCTTCTTCTGTTCGTAAACCCCAAATTTTTTTTATATCATCTGGTTGTCTAAATCTACCGCCTTTACTTCTATAATTTAGAATAGTTTGAATGGTTTTATCTCTTAATCCTAATTGATGCCAACCATTTGCATCTACCGTATTTGGATCGAAATAGAATGGCTTAAACACGGTTGAAGTTTCTTCTTTATTGTAAGAAGAATAGTTATTGGAATGATTGGTAGATTGTTGATTTGGTGAAACAATTTGTATTTGCTTCATTGCTTCAATTGTTGCCTTTGTGTGGCTATCTATTTGAATGGTTTTATCCCTAGCCTTGTATACATAAGGAATAATAATAAAAGCCAACATTATAAGTATTAAAAGTATTGTAGCATTTCTATCTTTTATAGAAAAAGAAAAATAGTCTTTTACAAATCGTTTCATAATAAGCTAGTTTGCTATAGCATAGAAACAACTTAACAAGACTTAAATACTAAAAGCTACAAATTAAACCATCGTAAGCTAAACGAATATTAGGGGGCAATTCGTTATTAATAATATTGTGCAAACCTAATTGATGACTAATGTGCGTAAAATAGGTTTGCTCAGGTTGAATAAAAAGAGATAAATCAATAGCTTCTTGTAGTGTAAAATGCGAAATATGGGTTTCTTTTCTCAATGCATTCAATACTAAAATTTTTGTTCCAACTACTTTTTGAAGCTCTGATTCATCAATTTTATTGGCATCAGTGATGTAAGTAAAATCGCCTATTCTAAAGCCGTAGACCAACATTTTATGATGCCATACTAATATAGGAATAATTTGTATATCTCCTATAAAAAAAGTTTCATTTTTTATAATATGTGTATGTAACTCTGGTACTCCAGGATATTTTTTTTCGCCAAAAGCATAATAAAATTCTGTTTGAATATGTTTCATTGTAAATTCATTTGCATAAATATGCATGGGCTTTTTTTGCAAATAATTATAGGCTCTTACATCATCTAAACCTGCTACATGATCTTTATGTGGGTGTGTAAATAAAACAGCATCTAGCTTTTTATTTTCAATACGTAGCATTTGATATCGAAAATCTGGTGTTGTATCAATTACAAATGTGGTAGTTTGAGATTGTACCAGAATACTACTTCTTAGTCGTTTATCTTGTAAATTGGCTGAGGTACAAACTGCACAATTACAACCAATCATGGGTACACCACTGCTTGTACCTGTTCCTAAAAAAGTGATGGTAATGGCTGGTTGCTGGTACAATTGATTTTGAAGCATGTTAAGTTAAATACAACGTGATTACACAGCTGGAATATCCATTTTCTTAAGTACTTCATCGTACAATTTTTGACTTTCAATTGTGAGTTTATCAAAGTCTATTTGAATTTGTGGCAGTAATTCTAAAAGGGTATTTATTCTTCCTTCAACATTCAAAAACTTATTTAATACAACTACTTTTTTGGCTTCTAATAAACACCAACCGCTTTGAAAAGTACCTCTTTCGTAACGCACTACATACTCACTTTGAGAAAGTATATTTTCTAACTTATCTAAATTTGTTTGTGTGTATTTCATAATTCAAGAAATGCCCCATTAATAACTTTGAGCATACTGTAAAATTAAAACAAGTATAGAGTAATGGAGATTCATTTATCCACAAATTATCTCAATAAATTATTCAGATAATTTATTTACTAACCATTTTAACTACAGGAACAATCATCTCTTCTAAACTAATTCCTCCATGTTGAAAGGTGTTTTTGTAATAATTTACATAGTGATTGTAATTGTTAGGATAACATAAAAAACCATCTTCTTTTGCAAAAATAAACGAAGAGTTTACGTTTGGAACTGGTAAACCAGCCTCTCTAGGATCTCTAAATGCTAACACATCTTTTGTATCATAATTTAAGTTACGACCATGCTTGTATCGTAGGTTGGTGGTAGTTTGCTTATCTCCTACTACTTTATGTGGTGTTTTTACCCTTACAGTTCCATGATCTGTAGCAACAATTAGATTAATTTTTTTATCTGCAATTTTTTTCAATGCATGGTGCAAGGCACTGTGTTCAAACCAACTTTTGGTAACACTTCTATAACTTGCTTCATCGCCTGCTAATTCTTTTAAAACTTCCATTTCAGTTCTTGCATGACTAAGCATGTCAACAAAATTGTAAACAATAATATTTAAATCGTTTACTAATAAATTATGAATATTGTTTACTAAATTTTGCCCATCTTGATGGTGTAGTACTTTGGTATAACTCGTTTTTAAATCATCTTTTCTTACTCGTTTTATTTGTGCTTTAAAGAAAGCTTCTTCAAATAAATTTTTACCACCATCTTCATCGTCATTTTTCCATTCCATTGGAAACTGCTTTTCTATATCAATAGGTAGTAATCCACTAAAAATAGCATTTCTACTATATTGAGTAGCAGTTGGTAATATGGAATAAAATGTATCTTCTTCTAAAATTCTAAAATGTTCTGCAAAAATTGGTTGAATGGTTTTCCACTGATCTAATCGTAGGTTATCGATTAATACAAAGAAGGTAGGTATTCCTTTTTCTACATGAGGCAATACTTTATGCTTAAATAAATTATGACTCATTATGGGTGCTTCTAAAGCTTTAGGATGCAACCATTTTGTATAGTTTTTGCTAATAAATTTAAAAAACTCAGTATTGGCTTCGGCCTTTTGTGATGCAAGTATCTCTTGCATTTCAGGGCTATCACTCTTCTCCATTTCTAATTCCCAATACACTAGTTTTTTATAAATTTCCATCCATTGATTATAATCTGGATTGCTATTTAATGCGGTAAATAAATTACGAAATTGTTGTTGATAACTGGTAGTGGTTTTTTCTGCTACCAATCTTTTATTATCAATCATTTTTTTTAAACTCAGTAATACTTGATTGGGATTTACTGGTTTAATAAGATAGTCGGCAATTTGGCTTCCTATGGCATCATCCATTAAATTTTCAGTCTCGTTTTTGGTGATTAGCACCACAGGAATTTGCTGGTTTATTTCTTTAATTTTTGCCAATGTTTCTAAGCCAGTAATACCTGGCATTGTTTCATCCATCAATACTACATCTACAATATTGTCTTTAATATAATCAAGTGCATCAAAGCCATTACTAAATGTGGTTACATAATATCCCTTGTTTTCTAAAAACATTTTTTGCGATTGCAAACTTTCCATTTCATCATCAACCCAAACGATATTCGCTATTGCCATTGTATTGTATTTTTTAACAACATCACTATTATTTATATTCCATAATAGGATGTCTTTCAAAAGGATGTTTTTCTTCGTTGAAAATATACCGATAAGTAGCCATTACTCTACTTTGCTTACCTAGACCTTTGTAAATGTTTAACATTTTAGGATTCCATTCTCCAGCCCAACCCATTTCATACTCATTATACCAACCTTTTCCTTGAATTAATAATCCACATTCTTTAATTATAAAACTATCAACCCCTAATGCCTGAAATTTAGGTACTACACCAAAAGCTAATCCTGTTGCTTTTTTGCAATAGCCAGTTTTTTTCATCCACAATAATCGCAGCTTTTGTACAATACCTAGCTTACCATTGAAGTTTTTAAAATATTCATTTAGGTCTGGAATATTAATAAACATTGCTATTGGCTCTTCTTTATAGTAAGCAAACCAAACCAAACGAGGATCTAATATGGGTTTTAATTTAAGAAATAGTTTTAAAACATCGGCCTCAGAAATTTCTTTAGCCTCACCATGTTGAGCCCAAGCTGCATTATAAACTGTTGCAAAATCTTTGGCATATTTATCTATTGTATTTAACGATACATGCCTTGCTGTATAATCTGGTTTTGTTTTAAATTTTTCATGGCGTGCATGAATTTTTTCAGGAAATGGATCGTCTATTACCATACTATAATAGTATTGATTATAATAGTTTTTAAATCCATATTCTTCAAGTAAATCTTTATAATAAGGTGGATTGTATGACATGCCATACATTGGTGGTTTATCAAACCCTTCTAACATTACACCCCACCATTTATCTCTATCACCAAAATTTATTAATCCATCCATGGCTTCAGCACCCTTGCTTATTAGCCATTCTTTTGCAGTATCAAAGAGCAAATTAGCTGCTGATTGATTTTGAATACAATCAAAAAAACCAACACCACCTGTAATATAATCAGTTCCTTTATTAATGTATTTTTTACTAATAAAAGCTGCTATTCTACCAATATATTTTCCATTATCTAATAACAACCACCTTTTAGCCTCACCATATTTAAAGCTTTTATTATTGGCAGGATTAAATACATCTTTTACCTCATTATCTAACGGACGGATATAATTAGGATTGCCTTTTTGAAGGGTTACATTTATTTCTAAAAAATGTTTTTCTAAAGCAGCGGTATTTACTTCAACTATCTGCATATTACATTTGAGTTTGTACAAATGTAACTGAAGATTGCTTTGCTAAAACAAGTATTGATTGAATGAATAAACATCTATGTATATAGCTTCATAGATGTATTAGTTTAAAAATTTATTGTTGTGAATTTGTGTAGTGCAAATTTAATATTGCTTTGTGCCTAACATTACTAAGGTACAAGCCATAAAGGGTTGAATATTATTTTTAAAGGCTAGTTCTGATAATTCTTCATTTTCAGTACCTGGATTAAAAATAATACGCTTAGGCTTGAGCGATAATATATAATCGTAATAATTTTTTTGTAAAATAGGATTAACATACAATGTAACAGTATCTACATCATTTGCCAACACTGGCTCTGTTTCAATTGTTACATCTGCTACCACTGCTTTACTTTTACCAATAGCAATTACTTCATGTTCGTTGGCTCGCAACTTTTGAACAGCTAAATAACTATAACGATCTGGATTGTCTGAAGCTCCTATTACAACTGTTTTCTTACTCATAACCTCTGTGATAATTTCTACAAATGTCTAACTAAATATTATCAAATCTTTATACTTATTAACCAATTTATTTTAAGGTTACCTAATAACAAGGTAAATAAGCAAATTGTTAACGAATAAAATGATAAAAATGATGGAGAAAGTTACGAATAAAGTATTCATACAAATTTCTCCTATTTTAAAAATTGTTTTTTTAGGAATTTGATACATAGGATAATAGGTAAATTGAGTTAAAACTTTACCAGTCCAATATGCTGCAATTAATCCTGTTAAGGCAACTGCTAAACCGGTTCCATTTTTAAGTTCATTTGTAAACAATATAGAAATGAGACCGAATGAGAAATTTAAGCCTTGAATATATCTTCCATATGTTTTGGCAATTTCCTGATTTAAAGGTTGTAATTTTTTAATATCGTTGTACCAATTAAAAACAACATGGCGAATATATGGGTAAATACATGCTGTAAACATTTGACCAATAGCCCCAATAATTATTAACCAATTGGGAATTTGAAAAGTATTCATCGTAGATTTTTTTAGTGTGCAAACTGTTGTTGCGTAATTTGTGCCCTTTTACGTAGTTTAAAAAATATAAACAAATTGCAGAAATGCATGACACCTAATACAAGAATAATACAACCAATTTTTAAACTCAATTCTTCTATCATTACTCTTGCATTGGTAACGTTGGTATCTGTTTGTAATGTATACACCACATAGCCAATATTGATTAAGTAAAAACCTACCAATAATAAATTATTTACGCTATCGGCTAAAGCAGTATTTCCATGAAAAATATCGATTAAAAAAATTTTACCATTTTTAAACAAGGCTTTAGCTACCCAAACTGTAAGGGTAATAGTTACTAATAAATAAATAGCGTAAGTTGGAATGATGAACTGATTCATAATTGTGCGTTTTAATTGTTAGAAATATTATTTATGATATTTTCAATATTTTTTGAAACTTAATTTAAAAATAAAAGCTAGAGTTTCTAGCTTAAGATTTTGCATCATTTTATTTAAACATTTTCATAAAGTTGCCCCAAAACCAATTTTCTTCTGCTTTAATAACTGTATCGAGTGCTTTTTCTGCCTGACCTGCAAATTTTTGAATATGTTCAATTGTTTTTAAAAAGGCTAACCGTTCAGCTTCATTACCAGCCTCTTCTTCAATTTTTGTAATTTGTCCAAGCACTTTCACCATCGGATCTAACTCTCGTTTCTTGCGTTGATACATGATTCTTGTTGCAACACGCCAAATATCTTTATCGGCTTCGTAATATTCTTTTCTATCACCTGCAATAATTACTTTATCTACAATATTCCAGTCCATCAACTCTCTAACATTCATGTTTACGTTGCCTCTACTAATTTGTAAAGCATCCATAATATCATCTGTACTCATTGGTTTTTCAGCCACCAATAGTAAAGCATGAACTTGTGCCATAGTTCTATTAATTCCCCATTGACCGGCTAACACTCCCCAACTTTGAATAAATTGTTGTTTGGCTTCTTGCAATTTCATAAGTCAAAATTAAGTGCATATTTCTGTATTTTCAAAATTTATTGAAAATAAAATTATTTGAAACAAAAAAAATCGCCTCATATTGAGGCGATTGTAAATTACAGTAACAGTAAGTTTATGCTTCTGAACTTTCCTGTGGAGCAGATTCTGCTTCTACTTTACGTACTACAGGTTGGTTGCGACGATCTTTCTGAACTTTTTTGTGGTTTTCGCTACGACGGTTAATATCTGCTTCATGTTTGGTATGCCATTCTTGAAACTTAACCATTGCCGTTGCATCATCAAATAAACCGAGTTTTACTCCACGCAATAAATGCTTCAAGAATAATACGCCTTTGAAAGAAAGAATTCTTCTAACAGTATCAGTTGGCTGTGCACCTTTGTGCAACCATTCTAATGCTTTTTGACGATCTAATTGAATTGTAGCAGGTACTGTAAGTGGATTGTACGTACCGATTTTTTGGATGAATTTACCATCTCTTGGTGCTCTACCATCTGCAACTACTATAAAGTAGAATGGTCTTTTTTTACTACCGTGTCTTTGTAGTCTCATTTTTACTGCCATTGTAAATAGAAATTTAGTGGCGTTAACAAATAGGGTTTCTAAAATAGATTGCAAAAATAGCTTTAGTTAACAAAAAATCCAATTTTAAAATAACTGTTTTTTCAAAATGTGATTATTGTAAGAATTTACGAGTAAAAAATTAACATTCATTATTTCAATTTACTCAAAAAAGCATCAACTCTATCTGTTGAAATATTTGCTTTTAATTGATTTTTTAATACAACTATTCCATCGGATTTAAAATATTCTTGCACCATTTGCGTATTAATGATGAAAGATTTGTGTGATCGAAACATGTAAACAAACGGTTCTAATGCTTCTTCAAAATGTTTTAAATTTTTACTAGC
>JBMLQZ010000315.1:0-4084 GCA_049241285.1 Chitinophagaceae bacterium
TCTGCTTGTGCATCTTCTTCAAGAGGAAAAGGTTGTCCTACAAATAATCCAAGATATTTTAGAGGATAATCCAGCATTTACATATTTATGAATTGGATTTCACTTAACAGCCAAGAGCAATTGTCTGCCATTAAGCAGCAATCTTTTAATAAGCCACAAGTCATTTTTAAACACAGTACACGTTGTAGTATTAGCAGCATGGCACTAAGTCGTTTAGAGAGGGCTGAGGTTCCACAAAATGCCGATTTTTATTTCTTAGATTTAATTGCATTCCGTTCTGTATCAGATGCAGTGGCTGAGGAATTTCAAGTGCATCATGAATCTCCACAAGTTATTGTTATTAAGAATGGTGAGTGTGTTTACGATGAGAGTCATTATGCTATTACAATGGATGAAATTGAAGCACAATTGGTGTAATTTTTCAAATCAATTTTAAATATATATAGGTACTAAAAAGCTCCGTTCTTAATGTTAGAACGGAGCTTTTTAGTAATATTTTATTTGTATAAATACTAATTATTTTGTCTTTGGCCTCCACCAGCTCCACGTTGTTGCATGTTTTCAAAAAAATCACCAACACTTTTTACTTCCTCTTCTGTTAAACCAGCAGATTTCCATCTCTTTTTTCTGGCTTCTGTAATAGCATCAATTTGTTTCTTTTTTTCTTCGTTCGATAAGTTTTGATCCATTCTAACTTCTCTCATTTTTGGTTGAAATTCTCTTGAAATTGCTACAACAGAATCTGCTTTTACATCGGTAAGTTTTAACTCATCTTTCATTCTTTGTTTCAGCATTTCCATCATTTGGCTAGCTCTTTGTCCACCTTGTGGAGATTGTGCATTTGCTACTGAAGTCGTTACTATCACTAGCAAAACAATTGATACGAATATTTTTTTCATAATGTATTAAGGGGTTTGTGTAAATGTAATTTGAGGCAATGTATTGTAAATATTGTTATTTTTTGTATTAAGTTTTTGATTTCTTTTTTAATGAATCTAATTTAACTTTTTGTTCATCTGTTAACAGCAAGGCTATCTGTTTTTTATTTTCCTTTTTTAAGTTTTTTATTTGCAATCTTTTTTGTTCTGAACTTAATAATGTATCGGTTTCTATCTTTTTTTCTTGACTTCTAAATTGGGCTTGTTGCTGCTTTAGTTGTTGTTTTTGTGCTTCTGTAATATTTAGTTCCGCTGCAATTTTTGGATTTTCTAGCTTACTAGTTCTTGCATTATTAATTTTTCGCTGTGCTTGAACACTTATTAGCGTTCCCAAAAAAATGATGGCTGTGAATGCCAATTTTCTTTTCATAATAATAATTTTCTTACAACAACAGACCTGTAGTTCTTAGTTAAGTTTAATGGATAACTTCATTTGATTTGATGAATTAGATTCAATATCAAAATGTTAATATGATTTTAAAAGCCAATTGTTTACAAATTGAGCTATAATAGCATGATTGAATAGCTATATTTGCCCATATAAATTTAGTTTGTATGTTGAATGTTGGCATTTTTGGAGTTGGTCATTTAGGAAAATATCATTTGAATAATTGGAAAGAAATTGAAGGAGTAAAAATTGTTGGTTTTTTCGATCCAAATAATGAATTGGCAAAAGAAGTTGCTGCTCAATATAATATTAAACGCTACCTAGATGAAGATAAATTGTTTGATGCTTGCGATATTATAGATGTAGTTGTGCCTACCGATAGGCATTATGAAGTTTGTATGAGAGCCTTAAGAAAAGGTAAGCATGTGTTTGTTGAAAAACCATTAGCAAACACTATGGAAGAAGCGAAAGATTTGGTAAATATGGCTAGAGAAGCCAACGTAAAAATGCAAGTTGGTCATGTTGAACGATTTAATCCAGCATTTTTAGCCATTAAAAATGTACCAATAAATCCTATGTTTATTGAAGTACATCGTTTAGCACAATTCAATCCTAGAGGTACAGAAGTAAGTGTTATTCTCGATTTAATGATTCATGATATTGACATTGTTTTAAGTATTGTGAAAAGTGGGGTAAAAAATATACATGCAAGTGGCGTTGCTGTTATGACAGATACACCTGATATTGCCAACGTGAGAATTGAATTTAATAATGGATGTGTAGCAAACCTAACTAGTAGCAGAATTAGTATGAAAAAAATGCGAAAAATGCGTTTATTTCAAAAAGATGCTTACATAGGAATTGATTTTTTAGATAAAAAAACGGAAATTATTAAGTTAAAACAAGCAAGTGATACCAACGTTTTTTCATTTGATTTAGAAACACCTACCGGCACAAAAACTATTTCAGTTGCTAACCCTGAAGTAATGCAAGTAAACGCTATTAAACTAGAATTAGAATCTTTTGTACAAAGCATTTTAAATAACACAACAACTGTAGTTAGTGAAATTGATGGCTTATTAGCAATGGAAGTAGCTCATCAAATTATTGAAAAGATAAATAGTGCCAATAGATTGGTAAAATAAATTGCTATGCTAAAACGCTTTTGCGAAATAATAGCATCTGCATTTTTGCTATTATTATTCCTTCCATTCTTACTACTTATTGCTTGTATAACTGCCTTTAATTCTAAGGGTAAAATTATTTATTCGCAAGAAAGAATAGGGTTACATCGTAAGCCATTTATGATGTATAAGTTTATAAGTATGCATAGCGATGCTGAAAAAAATGGCCCAGCCCTTTGGGTTTTAAATGATGAAAGACAAACCAAATGGGGTGAATTTATGCGTAAACATCGAATAGATGAATTGCCACAATTATGGAACATTTTAATTGGAGATATGAGTTTTGTTGGTGCAACAAGACCAGAACGCATGTTTTATATAGAACAAATTGTACAACAAAACCCTAACTATTGGTTATTGTTACAGCAAAAACCTGGATTAATTTCTTTAGGAATCATTCATTTCGGATACGCTTCTTCTGTAAACCAAATGTTACAAAGAATGGAGTACGATTTAACGTACTTAAAAAGTGCTTCTTTATTTTCTGATTGTATGATAATTTTAAAAGCAATTAATAAAGTACTTTTTGCAAAAGTGTAATAAGTTTATTTTTATAGCGATGTCAAATTTATGATCGCTATAATTGATTTACTTATCTTCAATTTCATTATTAATTTGTTTTCATCTTTTCATTTATAAAATAGGTTAAAGTGCGGTATTTTCTTTGTATTGTAGTGAGTACTATTTCATACTTCAGCACTGTAAAGGGGCAGCATAAAGCGTATTGGCAGCAACAAGTTAACTATACTATTCAAGCACAATTAGACGATGTAACACACAGTATTGATGGCTTTGAGCAAATTACCTATATTAATAATTCACCCGATACACTTACCTACATTTGGTTTCATTTATGGCCTAATGCCTATAAAAATGATCGAACTGCTTTTAGTGAACAATTATTGAAAAACGGTAGAACCGATTTTTATTTTTCTGCAGATAGTAGTAAAGGCTACATTAGTAATTTAAGTTTTATGGTGAATGGAGTTGTTGCTAAAACCTCATCTCATTCAAAACATATTGATATTGTAAAGCTACAATTGCCAACAGCATTATTGCCTAATTCATCTATACAAATTACCACACCATTTCATGTACAATTACCCAATTATTTTTCTAGAAGCGGACATATTGGTCAAAGCTATCAGGTAGCACAATGGTTTCCTAAACCTGCTGTATATGATGCTAATGGATGGCATGAAATGCCATATTTAGATCAGGGTGAGTTTTATAGTAATTTAGGTAACTATGATGTTACAATTACTTTACCAACTAATTATCATATTGCAACAACTGGAGCGTTACAAACAGTTGAAGAACAGCATATATTAAAATCAATTGCTTCAAAACAACCAATTACACAATCTAATTATCTGTTTTATCAACAAACAAAAAAACAAAAAAGAATTCAGCCCATTTTGCATAATGAATATTTGGCTCCTCCATCAAGTAGCAATTTAAAAACACTACATTTTGTGCAACATAATTGCCATGATTTTGCATGGTTTGCTAGTAAACAATTTATAGTATCCATAGACTCTGTACAATTACAGCAAAAAAAGATTCCTCTACTT
>JBMLQZ010000316.1:0-4296 GCA_049241285.1 Chitinophagaceae bacterium
TCTAATTTTCTAGTAGGTGCTAGTGCAAAATTGGTAAATGGTTCAATAGTACATGGTACTAATCAAGAGAATGCTAGTTACCCAATTGGTATTTGTGCTGAAAGGGTTTTACTAGCTTCTGCCTCTATGTTATTTCCTAATGAGCCAATAGATACAATTGCCATTAGCTATCATAATTTAAATGGTAGAAGTAATAAACCTGTTTCTCCTTGTGGAATGTGTAGGCAAAGTTTAGCAGAATTTGAAAATAGAACAAAGCACCCTATTCGATTAATTCTTGCAGGCTTAGAAGGCAAAATTATGATTGTACAACAATCAACAATGTTATTGCCATTAAGCTTTTCAGGAGATGATATTCAATGATAAAATTTATTTCTGTAATTGATGGTATAGCTTTTCTTTTACCGATTGTTCCCACTCATTTTTTAGAATACTTAAAATTATGCTATCCCTTCTTCCGTTAGGATAAATGGGCATATTGCTTCTTAATACTCCCTCAACTGTACAGCCAATACTTTTCATGGCAGCAATGCTTCTTACATTGTTATTATCTGCTCTAAATTCTACACGTTCCATTTGTAAATGTTCAAAAGCAAATTGCAACAATAAGTATTTACAATGTTTGTTTAAGCCAGTTCCTTGAAATTTTTTTCCATACCAAGTATATCCTAATTGTAATGTTTTATTGGCTAATTGAATATCATAAAATCTTGTTGAGCCAGCATAAGCTTGTGTTCTTTTATCAAAAACAATAAAGGGATAGGCTGTTTTTTCTATTTTGCTTTGTAAAGCTTGTGTAATATATTTTTTGAAATTTGCTTCACCATTCATAGCCACTAAACTAAACTTCCAAATATCTGGTTCATCTACGGCAAAATGCAGCAATTCTTTGCAGTTATCTTGCGTTAAAGGTTGCAGCAAAACGCAGTTATCTTCAAGTATATACGTCTTTGTAAAATCTAATTGTTCTACCATTTGATACCTCTATTTTTGTAGCAATAGTAGTTCATTCATTATAAAAATCCAATCGTAATTTTCTAACAATAAATTATTCATTTATGTGTGGTATAGTTGGTTACACAGGTTCTAGAGAAGCATATCCAGTAGTTATAAAAGGATTAAAAAGGCTTGAATACAGAGGTTATGATAGTAGTGGTGTTGCATTAATTACTGAAGGTAAATTGCAGGTATATAAAAAGAAAGGAAAAGTTACAGAGTTAGAAGATAATGTGGTAGATAAAAATTTGCATAGCAATGTTGGTATTGGTCATACACGTTGGGCAACTCATGGAGAACCCAGTGATAGAAATGCTCATCCACATACAAGTAATAATGGAGAGTTTGCCATGATACATAATGGAATTATTGAAAACTATGTATCTATTAAAAACGATTTACTAAAAAAAGGGTATCACTTTACAAGTGATACCGATACAGAAGTATTATTGAATTTTATTGAAGACATAAAAACCCATAACGATTGTACTTTAGAACAAGCATTGAGAATTGCTTTAAAAAGAGTTGTTGGTGCTTATTGTATATTATTAATTGATCAAAATGATCCTGAAACAATTATTGCTGCAAGAAAAGGGAGTCCATTGGTAATTGGTATAGGTAAAGGTGAACATTTTTTAGCTAGCGATGCCTCTCCTATTATTGAATACACCAAAGAAGTAGTGTATGTAAATGATTATGAAATTGCTATAGTAAAGCCAGATGAATTGATTTTAAAGAATTTAGGTAATGAAAAGCAAACGCCTTTTATTACACAACTTGATATGGAATTAGCAGCAATTGAAAAAGGCGGCTATGAACATTTTATGTTGAAAGAAATTAACGAACAAGCATCTACCATTTTCGATTGTTTAAGAGGAAGGTTGCAAACACATAATGGTCAAATTAATTTAAGTGGTATTGAGAATAATATTGAAATTTTAAAGAACGCTTCAAGAATAGTGATGGTAGCATGTGGAACTAGTTGGCATGCAGGTTTGGTTGCAGAATATTTATTTGAAGAATTGTGTAGAATACCAGTTGAGGTTGAATATGCTAGTGAGTTTAGATATCGTAATCCAATTATTAATAAAGGAGATATTATTATTGCCATTTCTCAAAGTGGCGAAACTGCAGATACTTTAGTAGCTCTAGAAAATGCGAAAGAAAAAGGTGCATTTATTTTTGGAGTTGTAAATGTTGTAGGAAGTAGTATTGCTCGTTTAAGTCATGCAGGTGCTTATACTCATAGTGGTCACGAAATTGGTGTTGCAAGCACTAAAGCTTTTACTGGTCAATTAACGGTATTAAGTATGATGGCTTTTAAAATAGCATTTGCCAAAGGAACAATCACTGAAAGTAGGTACTTAGAGTTAATGAAAGAATTGGCTGCTATTCCTGAAAAAGTAAAAGAAATTTTACAAGATACATCTCACATTCAAGCCATAGCAGAAAAGTATAAAGATGCTAGCGACTTTTTATTTTTAGGTCGTGGCTATAATTTTCCAGTAGCATTAGAAGGTGCTTTAAAGCTAAAAGAGGTAACTTATATACATGCAGAAGGATATCCTGCTGCTGAAATGAAACATGGTCCAATAGCATTGGTTGATGAGCATTTGCCAGTAGTTTTTGTGGCTACAAAAGATAGATACTACGAAAAAATTGTAAGCAACGTTCAAGAAATAAAAGCAAGAAAAGGTAAAGTAATTGCTGTAGCAACAGTGAATGATCATGTAATACCTGAAATGTCAGATGATACTATGTTTGTTCCAGATACAGATGAGGTAATTGCACCATTATTAAGTGTAATTCCATTACAATTACTTAGCTATTATGTTGGTGTTGCAAAAGGTTTTGATGTAGATAAACCTAGAAATTTAGCTAAAAGTGTTACAGTGGAATAATTAATCATCTAAATTCTAATTACAACCTTTATAAATACTTGTATTTGTAAATACAGTAGTTGCGTTTTCTTTTTATCAATAACTAACGATTTCATGTCTAAAAATATTATCACTAAAACTGCTGCTGAAGCATTGGGTTACAATTTTATTCCATCAGAGTTTTTAAAGCCAGGAGAAGATGAATATGTGTATAGAAATATTCAAAACAGAAGTGGTATTGTTTATAGACATTTAACTGCTAGTGAAATTGAAGGCTTAGTAAGAAACAACAATACCAGCGATAATTGGAACAACATTTATGTTTCAGATTATTTTAATCCATCATTAGTTAAAAATTGTAAGTTTTATGGATTGGTTCGCATAAGCAAACTAGAACCATTATACTTAAACTTTAGCGATTTAAAATTGCCTGTTGGTTTATATAATTCAACCATTATTAGTTCTGATTTTGGCGATAATGTTTGTATAGATAATGTAAACTATTTATCTCATTACATTATTGGTAATGAAGTTATTGTTACAAATGTGAATGAATTACTAACCACCAATCATGCAAAATTTGGAAACGGTATTATAAAAAAAGGTGAAAAAGAAAGCGTTCGTATTTGGCTAGAATTGTGTAATGAAAATGGTGGAAGAAGTGTAATGCCTTTTAATGATATGTTACCTGGTGATGCTTTTTTATGGAGTAAGTATAGAGATGATGAGGCCTTATTACAAAAGTTTAAAGAATTTACTGAAAGTCAATATAAAAACGAAAGAGGATATTACGGTAAAATTGGCGACAGAACTGTTATTAAAAACACAGGAATTATTAAAGACGTTTGGATTGGTGAAGATGCCTACATTAAAGGAGCTAATAAACTAAAAAACTTAACCATCAATTCTGGTGAAAAAGGTAAATCTCAAATTGGTGAAGGTGTTGAAATGGTAAATGGTATTGTGGGTTTTGGATGCAGAATTTTTTATGGTGTTAAAGCGGTTCGTTTTATTATGGCATCAAACTCTCAGTTAAAATATGGTGCTAGACTTATCAATTCATATTTAGGAAGTAATGCAACCATCTCTTGCTGTGAGGTATTGAATTCACTTATTTTTCCTTTTCACGAACAACACCATAATAATTCATTTTTATGTGCTGCCTTAATTATGGGACAAAGCAATATTGCAGCTGGTGCAACTATTGGTAGTAACCATAATAGTAGAGGTGCAGATGGTGAACTTATTGCAGGTAGAGGATTTTGGCCAGGCCTTTGTGTTAGTTTAAAACACAATACCAAATTTGCTTCATTTACAATAGTTGCTAAAGGCGATTATGCTTACGAATTAAATATTCCTATTCCTTTTTCTTTAGTTAGTAATGATGATGCTAATAATCAATTAGTAATTATGCCTGCCT
>JBMLQZ010000317.1:0-1199 GCA_049241285.1 Chitinophagaceae bacterium
CCAATCTGCAAGGCTCATATCAGCTACCTTATATGGTAAGCTAAAATCGATAGATTTTGACAATGTAGACATGTTTTAAATTTAGAATGCAAATATAGTTTTGTAGGATAATATTCTTTCATTAATAAAATGTTTAGAATAAATGAAAGAAATTATTGAATTTTACAGAATATATATAATATTTAGGATGAAAAAAACAATTCTAAAAGAAGAATCTTCTGAAAACAGTCTTTTACTGGATGATAAAGATTTATCTATCTTAAAAATACTGCAACAAAATGCCAAAGCAACGGTAAAAGAAATTGCAGATATTGTTCATTTAAGCACCACTCCTATTCATGAACGAATTAAACGTATGGAAAGAAATGGCGTAATTAAACAATACGCTACTTTGGTTGATCATACAAAGGTTAAAAAAGGTTTGATGGTGATTTGTTATGTATCGTTAAAGCAACATGATAAATTGGCCGGAAGTGAATTTATTGCTCTAATAAATGAAATGCCCGAAATAATTGAGTGCTACAACATTTCTGGCGAATTTGATTTTATGCTAAAAGTGGTAGCAGAAAATATGGATGCCTACTATCACTTTCATGTAAATAAATTAAGTCAAGCACCTAATATTGGTCATGTTCAAAGTGTATTTGTAATGGGCGTTATTAAGCAAACACATGTATTGGTGTAAAAACTATTTAATTAGAATACCTGTTTTAATTCCAAAAGTAAAAGAAACACCAGGGCTTTTACCTAAACGAGAGTTCAAATAATTATATGCAGCTGTTTCGAAATCGTCATTATAAACGTTAGCTTCATTAATACGTTTATTATCTATACCATAACCAATTCCCCAATAAGTATCAAGCAAAAATTTCTCCCCAAAAACCCATTGTTTTCCAAACTCAATTTGTAAAGCAGCAAAAGTGGTACGTTTTCTTTCAACACCTACAAAATTGTTTTTTGACATTAATACATTCTCTGAATAATGGCCAACATACAAAATAGGCTTTGCGTAACTGCCTTGCATTAAATGACTGTATCTTGATTTGCCAAAGAGAAAATTAGGTAGTTTATTAAATTTATATCCTGCTGAAAATGCAAAACCAAATTGACCTCTTCTTCTATTCGTAAAGTTGCCATTCATGTCGTAATACTCAAGTGGTGCAGCTTTTCCTAAACCAATAATACCTAATGTTAGCTCG
>JBMLQZ010000317.1:1209-3314 GCA_049241285.1 Chitinophagaceae bacterium
TTCAAACCCAATTTGGCTGTAACCAATTAATGGTCCAAAAAAATCTACTTTAATGGCTTTACTAAGTTGACCAATATATTGCTCAGTATTTTTATAATCACTCACATAGGTTTCTTCTCTTCCATCAGCAAAAACAATTTTTTTAATTGTTTCTTTATCAACTACATAAACAATAGCCTGACCAATACTATCTTTCGATAACATGTATTTTACTTCAGAAACACCTACTTCGGTAATTTTACAAGTAATAATATTGCCACTTTTTTTATAAATTTTATCTTGAGCTTGTAGAAGCGTATTCACTAAAAAGATGAAAATTAAAAATAGAAATATCTTTTTCATGGCTTGGTTTGTCTTCTTGACAAATTGCTATTGTAAAACGTTGCACAATGGTTGTTAAAATATATTCACTTCTCTTTCTAAAGTAACGCCAAATTGGTTGTAAACAGATTGAATAATTTCTTCTGAAAGATCATAAATTTCTTTACCAAAAGCAGTTCCATAATTTACTAAAACAAGTGCTTGTAAATTGTAGCAACCAGCATCGCCTTTTCTATAACCCTTCCATCCACACTGTTCAATTAGCCAACCAGCAGCCAGTTTATAATACATATTATCTTGTAAAGGATACGCTGGTATTTGAGGGTATTGTTCCCATAAAACATGGTGTCGAAACTTAGATACTTGAGGATTTTTAAAGAAACTTCCTGCATTACCCACTTTTTTAGGATCTGGCAATTTGCTAGTTCGAATATTGATAACTGCTTGAGCTATTGCTTTACTAGATAATTCAGTAACACCCATTGATGCTAGTTCTTTTTCTATAGCACCATAACTTATATTAAACGCCTGCTTTTTAGACAATTTATACGTAACATTTAAAATAACAAATTGATTCTTAAACTGCTGCTTAAAAACACTTTCTCTATATCCAAAACCACAATCATTTAAGTTAAATGTTACCACAATTTTATCATACAAATGATATGCTTCTAATTCATGAAAAACATCTTTTATTTCAACGCCATATGCACCAATATTTTGCATGGGACTTGCACCCACATTGCCTGGAATTAAACTTAAATTTTCTAAGCCATTATATCCATTTTCTACACAAAAGCAAACCAATTCATGCCAAATTTCTCCGGCATTTGCTTTTATAAACCAATGGTCTTCATCTTCACCCACTAATTCAATTCCTTTTAAATTATTTTTCAATACACATTGTGATATATTTTGTGTAAACAGTATATTACTGCCTCCTCCTAAAATTAGTGGATGCCCATTTGAAAAAACTTTTGGGTTACTAACTATTTCTGTTAACTCTGTAAAAGATGAAAACGATGTAAAATACTTTGCAGTTACATCTATTCCAAAAGTATTGTATGGTTTTAAAGAAATATTTTCTTGAATTTGCATACAGCAAAATACGTGTATTATGAATAAAAAAACGGCGGTTGTGTTAGGTGCTTCTGGCTTAATTGGAAATTTATTAACGCATGAATTAATACAAGATTCAACTTTTGAAAAGGTTAGGGTATTAGTAAGAAAGCCTTTACAAATAGAACATGAAAAATTAGAAGTGCATATATGCGACTTTTCAAATAAAACATCTTTAGAAAAAGATATTGGATTTGGTGATGTTGTTTTTTGTTGTATTGGAACAACTTTGAAACAAGTAAATGGCAATAAAGAAATGTATCGAAAAATTGATTTTGATATTCCAGTTAACGCAGCCAAAATAGCCAAAGAACACCAATTTAAGAGTTATGTTTTGGTTTCATCAATTGGTGCAAATAGTGAAGCAAATGGATTTTATTTACAGTTAAAAGGTGCTGTTGAAAAAGCCATTAATGAGCTTGATTTTGAAAGTTTTCATGTATTTAGACCTTCTTTTTTATTAGGAGAAAGAAAAGAATTTAGATTAGGTGAATGGATAATAAAACACTTATTTAAGTATACAAAATATGTATGGCTAGGATCTCTTAAAAAATATACAGCCGTTGAAGCTAGTGACGTTGCAAAAGCTATGATAGCTGCTAGTAAAAAGGAAATTTTTGGACTGAAAATATTATGAATTGTGAAGCATAAATTAAATTTATTAA
>JBMLQZ010000318.1:0-2675 GCA_049241285.1 Chitinophagaceae bacterium
TACCGCTACACCCAGGATTCGAAATGCATCCTTATAAAGGATTGTTGCAAAATAACAATGGAACTTGGGCAGCAAATTCAGTTGAGAAATTGGCCATTTTGAATATACCCATTTATTTGTCAGTAAATAAAGAACAATATCTACAATACCAGCAGTTATTCAATTGCCATCAATTAATTGAAGATGCTACAACTTTACCAATTGGTGGTCCGTTGAAAGGTATTTTATCTGCACATTTATTGCATTCTAAATCTTCTATTTTTGTATTAGCCTGTGACTTGCAATCTATTGATACAGCTGTATTGCATTACTTAGCTAAAGCATTTAGAATACACACTCACTCAGACGCTATTGTGTTTACAAATGAACAAGAAGTTGAGCCTTTATGCGGTATTTATTCTTCAAAAGCATTGGCAACAATTGCAAATAAATTACAACATGCTCAATTACAAAAACATAGTATGAAATATGTTTTAGAAAAAATGAATACTACTGTACTTCCATTACCTTCAGAATGGACTCCCTATTTTAAGAACTACAATTACAAAACAGATATTGCAACAGAATAATTATCCTATAACACTTCTTTACTGATTAACTTTTCTTTTATAACACTTAAGAAGTTTGATTTTGGCGCTTCACAAGTTGGGCAATAAAATGTGTCTGGTAGATTTTGAAAGTTTGTTCCTGCTGTAATTTCTTGATCTGGCTCACCATATTTTTCATCATAAACAGTATAGCAATCTTTACACTGGTATATAAATTCTTCTGCTTTGTTATTAGTATCATTTGAGACAAAGAACTGACTAGCATTTTTACTAATTTCAGTATTTGAATACATTACTTCATAAAAATATTTGCATAATGAAATTAGGTAAGTATGAACATATTCTTTACCTACAAATTGTCTATATAAAATATAATTTTTACTATTTGGGTTAAAGTTTTCAGTGTAATAAATATCAAAATTATCAGGCTGTTTACCCTTATTTGTTCCATTGTTTTTTTGTATCAAAACAGATCCGTACAATTCGCTTTGAGCTTGCGTTTTAACGGCAAAGCATAAGCCATATGTTCTAACATCTTGTTTGTCGAATTCTCTAATAATATGTCGTTTAATTTGCAAGCCTTCATCAATATGATCTTCAATTTGCCAATTTAATTCGTTGGCTGCATGACGTACATTTATTCTGTACTTTCCTAAAATGGCATCCCAATAAATTCTATCTTTTCTTTCAATGTTTTTTACAATCAAACTCTTCCAAGGTGTTGTATACAATTGTCCAATTTTTGTTTGTAAACAAGTAATGGCTATCTCTTTTAAAAATTTAATGGGAAACAATTCATCTCTTCTATAAATACCCAACCATGTTTTATTACCATAACTATTAAAACCTTCATAATAAGGAAGATTAAATACGGGTAATTGTAAAGCATTCTCAATAGGTTGAGCAATATATTTTTTTTGAGCAGTCACTTCTTGAAAAATCCATTCACCAAATGATTGTTCATTTTTTAAAAACTTACTGTTATGTTGTAGAATAAGTTGTTCAATTGTTTGGGTTAAAGTAGCTACCTCATTCGTATACAGAATTTGAGGCCAATGGAATAATACATTGGTTTTGGGAAATCGAATACATAAATACCAAAAATGATTTTTTTCTGAAGCAATCCAATTGATGTGGCCACTAAAGAAAGGTGTAAAACATTGGTTATTATCTGAGATGTTTATTTTAAGTGATGGTGTGTATTCTATAGCATCTAGAACATCTTTATAAATACCTTCTTTTAACCAATTTTCATGTACAAAAATATCTTCAGCAGCATAAGAACTAACAATGTTAGGATGTTCTTCTTTATTTATTTCGAAGTCAATTTTTTTATTGGTAAGTATTTTTGTGAGTGTAGAGTATTGTTTGCTACTAGCATCAATAAGTATTTGTTGTCTTAATCCAAAGCGAATATTTTCAATACCACTTTCTTCCAAAAGTTCAAGTAAATTCAATAAATAACCGGGTGAAATAATTCCACCTTTACAGTTAATTTTAAATTGAAATGCACTTTTCATGTACTTGATACTTTTTAATTTGCAACCAAACCAAATTCAATCATTGCTTTAGGAAAATTTGCATTTTCATGACTTGGTCTACTTAGTTTTAGTAAAACGAATCTTTCTAATATGCTTAATTGTTTCCATTGATTGATGGTAATGCTATAATTCCATTCTGCACATTTTTCTTTTAATATATCAGGTATGTTTTCTGTATTCATCCATACAGGTTCATTATCAATAGCCAATTCTGTTACTTGCTCACTAGTTCTTTGTACAACAACATCCATTAAATAGGCTTTATATGCTTGGATTTCTGTTTTAGAATTACAAGGTTTTTCTGCAAGTGATATTCGTTCCTCTTCATTCATTTTACTCCATTCTTTTAGCTTTAGTTTAATACCACAAGCATCTAATTTAAAGCGAACAATCATAGGAATACATCTAATATTATCTTCTATAAAATCTTCTTCAAACTTAAAATACTGAATAGGAATTTGTTGGTTATTTGTTGTATTCATATTAGTGTATACTTAATATTGGTGAGGTGTTTGTAATTGCTTTTTCAATGATAGCCTTTACTTCTGGTCTACAACTTCCACAACCCATGCCTGCTCCACTTGCT
>JBMLQZ010000319.1:0-2806 GCA_049241285.1 Chitinophagaceae bacterium
GATATTTGTTCGAATAATTTATCAATCAAAAAATGTCAAATACCAATCAACAATACGATCAGGTTATTCAAAGTTGTAAAGAAGTATTTTTAAAAAAGGCTCAAGATTATGGAACAGCATGGCGTGTATTAAGAACCATTTCTGTGGTAGATCAAATATTTATTAAAGCACTTAGAATACGCACTATTCAAGATAAAAAAGTGCAGTTAGTGGCAGATGATGTTGTATCTGAATTTAAAGGCATTATTAATTATGCTGTAATTGGATTGGTACAACTTAGTTTAAACAATCCACAAGTTGAAGATGTTTCTGTTGCTCAAGTTGAGGCTTGGTATAACGAATATGTAGCTTTTTCTAAATCAACCATGGAAAATAAAAATCATGATTATGGAGAAGCTTGGAGAGCTATGAGTGAAGAAAGCTTTGTAGATCTTATTCTTGTAAAATTGATGCGTATTAAACAAATCCTTCAAAATGATGGTAAAACAATTATTAGTGAAGGCATTGATGCCAATTATGTTGATATATTGAATTATGCAGTTTTTGCATTAATTCTTCGTTCTGAAAAGCAATAGCTAATCACCCATTTTATTATTGTACACTATGCAAAAAATAATTGTTTTAATTCGTTGGATTGTTGGTTTATTATTCATTTTTTCAGGATTAATAAAGGCTAATGACCCTTTAGGATTAAGCTATAAAATGAATGAATTTTTTGAAGTGTTTAACCTACATCAGCTTAATCAATTTTCCTTGGCTTTTGCTATTACAATGAATGTATTTGAAATAGTGGCTGGTATTGCCATTATTGTTGGAAGGTTTGTAAAACCAATTATTGCTATGCTTACAGCTCTAATTGTATTCTTTACTTTTTTAACTGGGTATGCATTATTTAGTGGCAAAATAAAAACATGTGGCTGTTTTGGAGATTGTATTCCATTAACTCCTGCAGTATCATTTGGTAAAGACATAGCATTATTTATCTTAATTGTATTTCTGTGGTTGCAACAGAAAAAAATAAACAGTACTATTTCTAATAAAAATGCAACCATAGCTCTAGCATTTATAAGTATTGCTGTTATTGCACTTCAATTCAATGCTTTAGAAAATTTACCTATCATTGATTGTTTGCCATATAAAAAAGGAAATAGCATAGTAGAACAAATGAAAAAGCCAGCAGATTATTTGCCAGATAGTACAGAAATTAATTATCAATACAAGAAAAATGGAGAAATGATTTCATTTGATCAAAATCATTTTCCAGAAAATTTTGATAGCACCTATGAATATGTAGGTAGAGAAGATAAAATTATTAGAAAGGGTAGTGGTTTCCCTAAAATCATTGATTTTACTTTGCAAACAATATATGGTACCGATACTACAGCAAGCATATTTGCTTTGCCAAAATATGTTTTAGTAATGGGAACAGATTTTCCTAAAGATTATGCAAAGTGGGAGGCACAATTAGTATCTATGAAAGCAGCATGTGACAAAAAAAATATTCCATTATTCTATGTAACATCACAATCAAACCAAACCTTACAAACCATTATTTCAAAAGGTGTTTCAGTATTAAAATGTGATGCTATTACCATAAAAACAGCAGCAAGAGTAAATAGTACTTATTTCTTCATGCAACAATCTACTATCATCGAAAAACAGAGTTGGAAATCTTATCAATTAATTCAATCTTTATTATAATATTTATTAATTAACGCCCATTATGCTTATTCAATTTATTGTACAAAAAATTACGTACGGTTTTTTGGTATTAGTGGGGGTTGTAGTAATCGTATTCTTTTTATTTCAAGGTTTTGGAGATCCGGCAAGATTAGTTTTAGGCCAATCTGGCGATAAAAAAACAATTGAGAATATTCGTAAAGAATTGGCTTTAGATAAACCAAAATGGCAGCAATTTTTTTTATACTTGAACGATGTTTCTCCTATTAGTATTCATACTATTGAATCAATAGAAAAAAAACAATTAAAAGGATTTTTTTTGGGTGGAGAAAAATGGAAACTGGGTATTAAAATACCGTATTTACGCCGTTCTTATCAAACTAAAAAAGAAGTTAATTCGGTTTTGTTCGAAGCATTGCCTGGCACAATTATTTTAGCTTTAGCTGCAATGTTTATTGCAACGGTATTAGGAATATTACTAGGAGTTTTGGCTGCCGTAAAACAACATACTTGGTGGGATTTTTCAAGTGTTTTTGCAAGTGTATTGGGTATTTCTGCACCTTCTTTTTTTATGGGAATTGTATTGGCTTATTGCTTTGGGTTTGTTTTAAATGAATACACAGGCTTACAAATGATTGGTAGTTTATATGAAGTAGATGCTTTTAACGGAAAACAATTACAATTAAAAAATTTAATACTACCTGCTATCACATTAGGAATTAGACCATTAGCCATCATTACTCAATTAACAAGAAGTGCTATGTTAGATGTGTTAGATCAAGATTACATAAGAACAGCCTATGCAAAAGGGTTAAGCAAAAAAGTAGTGATTTTTAAACATGCATTACGTAATGCCTTAAATCCTGTTATTACAGCAGTTACAGGCTGGTTTGCAGAATTATTAGCGGGTGCTTTTTTTGTTGAATACATTTTTGGATGGAAAGGAATTGGAAAAGTAACAGTAGATGCCTTAGAAAAACTAGACTTTCCAGTAGTTATGGGTAGTGTATTGCTTACAGCTACTTTTTTTATATTGGTTAATTTATTAGCAGATGTTTTGTATAAAGTAATAGATCCAAGAATTACCTATTAAAACAAACTGTATTAAAAAGTGAAACGCATCTGA
>JBMLQZ010000320.1:0-1656 GCA_049241285.1 Chitinophagaceae bacterium
AGGAAAGAAAAGATTATGCTTTATTAATTAGTACTTCTGCTGGCACTTGGCGTTATTTAATTGGCGATACCATTCGTTTTATTGATACCAAAACTTGTGAAATTATTATTACAGGCAGAACAAAACATTTTTTGAGTTTAGTGGGTGAACATTTAAGTGTAGACAATATGAATAAAGCCATTCAAATTGCTACAGAAAAATTAAATATTTCAATACCAGAATTTACAGTTGCAGGCGTGCCTTTTGGAAGTTTTTTTGCACATGAATGGTATGTTGCTTGTGATGATGTGGTAGATACAAAAGAGCTTAAGAATATTATTGATGAAAGTTTAAAAAAACTAAACGACGATTACGCTGTTGAAAGAAAAAGTGCATTAGGTGAGGTTTTTGTACATGTGCTTTCTGAAAATGATTTTATGCATTTTATGCAACAAAAAGGGAAAATGGGTGGTCAGCATAAGTTTCCTCGTGTATTAAAAGGAAAAATATTAGAAGAATGGAAACAATTTCTTCAACAAAAGAATAAGTAAAACAACTCATTTATTTATCCTATTTAATTCATAAATAAGCTTATAAACTTTCAATAAATATTTTCACTAATATTCACAAATTTGGCTATTTTTAAGTAATCGTTACTTAACCCCCATCTTTCAGTGAGCCTTATTCTACATATTAATAAAGTTTTGTTGAATAATTATTTTTTGAGAAAAAAGAACCGTCTTTTTTCCTTTTCAATTCTTCAAAAACACTTTTCATATAATGCTTTATGGGTGTATATTTTAGCACTTTTCTTTTTGGTAGCTTGTAAGTCTAATTCAACTTCTACATTAGGTTCAAAAATAGCATCAGATAGTACGTTTGCATATGTAAAAAATATTATGCAGTCTTCTACAGCATTGGTTCTTGGTAATGCAGCAGATAGCGTTTTTTACGCCATAAAAGATAAATCCATTTACGATTATTTGATGTATTATAAAATCAGATCGTACACTAACGAAAACATAGATAATTACCAATTACAATATTTATATGCAGATTCTGCAATTGCTTTAATTAAACAACATTCATTAGAGAAAAAATTGCCTGAAGAACTTGCAAAATTTTTAGCAAGACGAGGTGAAGCCAATTTTAAGCTTAAAAATTATACTGACTCTTATGATGATTTATATAATGCCATACAAATGGCAAAAAAATATTCAGACAACTGTGGTATTATGTATATGTATTACTCTGTTGGAATGATTTTGTATAAACAACAACAATACGAAAGCTCAAGTGACTATTTTAAAGAAAGCTTACAATATTTAGATAATTGCTCAGAAGATGAAATTGGCATTGTTTATAGAAAACAAGAAATACTAGATAATATTGGTTTATGCTATTATAAAGTTGCTAATTACGATAGTGCCCTATACTATTTTAAAACCGCATCAAACTATTTAGACAGCAATAAAAACAAGCTTGCTAAACATGAGGTTACTAATAGAAGAAGATACTATACTTGTAAAGCAGTTATATTAGGTAATCTAGCTAAAATTTATGTGCAATCAAACCAGTTAGATTCTGCAGTAAGCATTTATAAACAAGCTTTAAGTTATCATCAAGCAGAGGGTTTTGATTTTAGAGATGGTCTGGGGGTTGGGACTTAAATCGTAG
>JBMLQZ010000321.1:0-1334 GCA_049241285.1 Chitinophagaceae bacterium
TGAAAAGCCTTTAGGTGAAGCTGATTTAAAGAAACTTTCTACCTCTTTAGAAAAATAGAATTTTAAAGCGTTTTTAAATATTCAATAACAGCCTTTCTTTCATCATTAGTTAGTTTATCGCCAAAATAATGACCTTTATTACTGTAGCCTGGTAATGTGGTATTATATGTTTTTCTTTTTTCTGGTTGTTCTTTTATTTCGTATTGCCATCCAATTTTTTCGTAATCATATTTAGGTGTTGTAAAATTTCTTTGCCAATAGGTTGGTCGTTCTTTACTATTTAATAAAGTTTCTAAATTAGGAACTGAGCCATTGTGCAAATAAGGTGCAGTAATCCAAACACCATCTAATGGAGGAGCAACATAACCATTTGATGGCTCTAACCTTGCAGCATTAGGTGCTTGTGCAAACCAACTTTTGTTAAACCATTCAATAAATTGAGGATTTTGTTGATTGCCCTTATACAACAAAGAATCTGTTTGAATAATACTTGCAGGAATTAATAAGTTGGGATACTTGCTATCATTGCCATAACTACCATGGCATTTACTGCAATTGTTGGTAAAAATTGTTTTTCCTTGATTGGCTAATTGTTCGTTTATGGGGTAAGGATATTTAGGTGGTTTTATAGATTGAATAAAGGCCAACACATCTCCAAAATGACTGTCAACTTCTCTTGCTTCAGCAGAATCTTTAACTGTAAGAATATTACTAAGCATTAAAAATTTACCAAAATCGCCTCTGCCAAATCCATTGTAAAACATGGCATTTTTCTTTTTTAATAACCACCAAGCAGGTACATCTGTAGGTACAACTTCATCTGGAATATCTAATATAGGTTTCGATTGCCATTCTAGTGTTTGAGGATCTCTATGAGCTACCAATAACATAGCCAATCGGTCTGCTGCATTAACACCTTGTACTTCGGTTTGCATTTTGGGAAAAACAGTTTGCAAGCTGATGAGCAATGCTTTAGCAGATTCATATCCATTTGGGTTAAAGGTTTGCATAAACTTTACTGCAGCATTTGCTAAAAGTGCATTTCCTTTATTGATGTTGCTAAAATCTTGCAATGAGTTGCCTAATCCTACATATAATTTTCCTTCAAATTCTTGAGCATGGCATTGTAAACAAGTTGGAATTACAATTTCAACCCCTTGTTCATTTTTCACCACATTAAATCCATAACCAACAGTAGCATTTTTACCAATTCTGTTTAAATAGTTTAGTTTGTCTTTTCCATTAAATAAAATGTAACTGCTGTATGGTAAGCCACTTTTAATAAAATCTCCCGTAATTAAGTATTCAAAGCCTTTTGCAGAATCTCCTGTTCT
>JBMLQZ010000322.1:0-6834 GCA_049241285.1 Chitinophagaceae bacterium
ATACTGCTATAAATGTTGCATCTACAAAAGCAATTAATTGGAGTAAAATTTGGTGGGATAAATTAAATAATGTTACACCCATTAAAGAAGAAGCTGCTATTGACTTAGGCCATAATTATGATGGAATAAGAGAATTAGATAATAGATTACCTCCTTGGTGGTTATATGGATTTTACATGTGTGTAATTTTTGCAGGAATTTACTTGTGGCGTTTTCATGTATCACATACTGCATTATCTAGTAAAGAAGAGTTAGAAGTTGCTATGGTAGCGGCGGCTGAAGAAAAAGAAGCCTATTTATTAAAGGCTGCTAATAACATAGATGAAAACAATGTAGTAATGCTAGATGCTTCTGGAATTGCTTCTGGAAAGAAAATATTTGAATCTGTTTGTGCTGCATGTCACTTAACAGATGGCGGTGGTTCAGTTGGTCCCAATTTAACCGATAATTATTGGTTACATGGTGGCGATGTAAAATCTATTTTCAAAACACTAAAATATGGTTGGCCCGAAAAAGGAATGAAAAGTTGGAAAGACGATTACTCACCTATTCAATTGGCTCAAATTACTAGTTATGTAAAATCATTACAAGGCACTAAACCTGCTAAAGCAAAAGAACCACAAGGTGTATTAGAGAGCAATACACCATCAATAGATTCAATACCAACAAAAACTGTAGATACAAAAGTTACTGCTGCTAGTTTTTAAGTTCATCAATTGTTTTGGTTATGAATAATAGTATATCACATATTCAACAACAAAGTACAGAAGCTTTTAGAGATAGAATAGCTACAGTAGACGAATTTGGTAAACGCAAATGGATTTTTGCTTACCAACCTAAAGGTATTTTTTATAATATTCGTACTTGGTTAAGCTATATATATTTTATTATTTTTTTTGGATTACCCTTTGTTCAATGGAATGGGCATCCGTTATTTTTATTTAATATTCCACAAGCAAAGTTCATCATTTTTGGAAAAATATTCTGGCCTCAAGATTTTTTCATTTTTGGTATAACAATGGTAACCTTTGTTTTCTTTATCATTTTATTTACAGCAGTTTTTGGAAGATTATTTTGTGGATGGGCTTGCCCACAAACCAATTTTATGGAAATGATGTTTCGTAAAATTGAGTATTTTATTATAGGCGATGCTCCTGCACAAAAACAATTACAATTAGCACCATTAACTCTTCATAAAATTTTCAAGCTTACATTAAAGCATATTACGTTTTTCATATTATCGTTTATAATCGCCAATTTCTTTTTAGCCTATATTATTGGTATAGAAGCATTGCAAAAAATAATTACAGAACCTATTGAAGAGCATATTGCTGGCTTCTCAAGTATTATATTATTCAGTGGTATTTTTTATGCAGTGTATGCTTTTTTTAGAGAACAAGCTTGCACTGTTGTTTGTCCTTATGGAAGATTACAAAGCGTTTTGCTCGATAAAAATTCAATGATTGTAGCCTATGATTACAAACGAGGAGAACCAAGAGGTATAGATAAAACACATACGCAACAATTTGGTGATTGTATTGATTGCCATAATTGTGTAAAAGTTTGTCCAACAGGTATTGATATTAGAAACGGCATACAAATGGAATGTGTCGGATGTACAGCTTGTATTGATGCTTGTAATAGTGTAATGGATAAAATTGGAAAGCCTAAAGGATTAATTCGATACGCTTCTGAAAACAGTATTGCAAACGGTGCTTCTTTACAATACACAACAAGAATGAAACTCTATACTGCTTTATGTGCTGTAGTACTTACTATTTTAAGCTTTTTATTAATGTCTAGAAAAGACATTGATGCAACAATTATGCGTACACCTGGAATTTTGTTTCAAGAAAGAGGAAAAGATAGTATTTCAAACCTATATAATATTAAGATCGCCAATAAAACTATGCAACAAGTACCACTTTTAGTGAAACTTGAAAATAGCAATGGCACTGTTGAAATAATTGGTAAATCATACATCAATGTTGAAAAAGAGGGGCAAGGATCAGGGTCATTTTTTGTGGTATTACCTAATACAGCAATTCTGCAACGTAAAACTGAAATACAATTAGGATTATACAATAACGAGTCAAAGATTACCACTATCAAAACCAATTTTTTAGGTCCTGTTTCAAATTAGTTTTTTTGCTCTATAAACCTAACCACTATGCATACAATGGAAAAATCAATATCATCAAATATAAATCATAAAACTACTATCAGTTGGGGTAATATATTGTTAGTGGCCTTTTTATTATTTATTGCTTTAATGGTAGTAATGGTATATAATGCTGTAAATACTACCTATGATTTGGTGAGTAAAGATTATTATAAAGAAGAATTACGTTATCAAGATAAAATAGATGGAGTTACCAATGCATTAAAGCTAGGAAATGTACATGTTCAGCAAACAGCCAATAACATTATTATACAATTACCTAATGAGGTTACTGCAACTTCAATAAATGGGTCAGTTCTACTGTATTGTAAAACAGATGCTAACAAAGACAAAAAATTTATTTTGAACACAAACAATCAAAATGTTTTTTCAATTTCAAAAAAGGGAATTGTTAAAGGTGAGTATCAATTACAAATACAATGGACGGCACTTGATAAACAATACTATGTTGAAAAAATAATTACCGTTTTATAAAGTAATTTCAGAATAATGGATATTCATCTACCAATAATAGCTGGACTAAGTATTGGATTTTTAAGCAGTTTACATTGTGTTGGAATGTGCGGTGCTATAGCATTTGCACTACCAATTCATTACTTGCCTAAACATCTTCAATGGTTTGGAATGATAGTATATCATTTTGGACGAGTTTTTACCTATAGTATACTAGGATTTTTATTTGGAAACATTGGAAGACTTTTTTTTATAGGTGGCATACAACAACTAATGTCTATTAGTTTAGGAATTATTGTATTAATGGTATTAGGGCTATCATATTTTAAAACTAAACACAAAAAAAAGCAAACATCTTTTTTACAAAAACTACAACTAGCAATTCAAAATATGATTACCCAGCAAATACAAAAAAAGCAGGTGTTGGGTATGTTTGTTGTTGGAAGTTTGAATGGATTACTACCATGTGGTTTGGTATATTTTGCCTTAACGGGTGCAATGGCTATAGGATCTATATTTAGTAGTACTTTATTTATGACTGGCTTTGGTTTAGGTACCTTGCCAGCTATGATTTTGTTTACATATTTTGGCTATAAAATCAACATACAAGTAAGAAACATTTTTAAACAGTCAGTGCCATTTATCATGGCCACAATGGCTATTTTGCTAATTGTAAGAGGATTAAATTTAAACATACCTTTTTTAAGCCCTGTATTAATAAATATGGCAGAGAAAACTATTCCCTGCCATTAATTTATTTTAGTTTGTTTTAGTTTTCTTTAGCATAACCAAGTAGGTAGGAAAGTGATCGCTGTAGCCGCCTCTATAACTCATGCCATCCCAAGTACGCATAGGATAACCCTTATATCTTCCTGTATTTTCAACTAAAAATTCTTCATTAAAAATTTGTTGTTTAAAGTAAAAAAAACCGTCTTGTTTTTTATCTAAAAAAGCATGGCTAATTAGTATTTGATCAAATAAACCCCATGCATCTTGATAAGCTAAAGTGCCAATTCCTTTTTTATACAATTCTGTCCAAGGATTAAATAACCCACTTGGTTGAACATCTTCAATTCTCCATTTTGCTTTTAAAACTTTAGTAATGCTTTCATTAATAGGGTCATCATTTAAATCGCCCATAATTACAATTTTTGCATTAGGGTCTTGTTTTAAAATTTCATCCATTTTAATTTTACAAACAGCGGCAGCAGCGGCTCTTGCAGGTGCACTTCTTTCTTCACCGCCTAATCTGCTTGGCCAGTGATTTACAAATACATGTATTGTTTCGCCATCTAATTTTCCTTTTACCCATAAAACATCTCTGGTAAAATAACTGTCTTTACTGTTGCCAGGTAATGCTACAAATAAGGCTTTGCTTTCTTCAGGTGTAAAATATTTGGGATTGTATAATAATGCAACATCTACACCTCTTGCATCTCTACTATCATAATGTACTATTTTATAGTTTCTTCTTTTTAAAGAACTGTGTTTTACCAAATCATTTAATACTGTATCATTTTCAATTTCTGCTACGCCCAAAATGGCAGGGCCATCTATGTTTCTAATTTTACCGTTACCAATTACAATTTCAGTTCCCATTTGGCTAATAACACTTGCCAGTTTATCTATTTTATTATAATAAATAGCACTATTGTAATTTCTTACACCTTGTGGGGTAAACTCATCATCATTCACCATAGGATTGTTAATGGTATCGTAAAAGTTTTCAAGGTTATAAAAACCAATTACGGATACTTTAAAATTTTGTCTTTCTTGAGATGATGCAAGAAAAGGAAGTAATAAAACAATTAGCAAAAAATTTTTCATATATAAATTCTATCAAACAAAAATACGGTTGTGAACTATGAAAGTTAGTGTAAAAGTGTATTAAAAAATGGTTACTTGCTAAACATTAGTTGAGTTTATATATTTTACTACTTATTTTCGCTAACTGAATCAAAACTTTTCTATGAGAAAACTATTTTCTCTTGGGATATTCTTATTGTTTGTAAGTGTATTAAAAGCACAAAACCCAAAACAGCCGGCAAAAGATACTACCAAGAAACCAACAGATAGCTCTTTAATTGATGAGCTAAAAGAAAATTTATTAGATAATATTCCCACCGTATCGTTAAGTGATGATGACTTTGGTGATGCAGGTTCTCAAAATATATCTTCAGTATTAACAGCTGGTAGAGATGCCTTTTTTTCAGCAGCAGCGTTTAGTTTTAGTCCTGCAAGATTTAGAATGAGAGGATATGATAACGATTTGAATGCCACATTTATGAATGGTATTCCTATGGATAATTTAGATAATGGTTTTACACCATTTGGATTATGGGGTGGCTTAAATGATGTAATGCGTAATAGAGATTTATCAATAGGGTTACGCTACAATACATTTAGTTTTGGTGATATTGGAAGTAGCACAAACATTGATTCTAGAGCAAGTAAACAACGCAAACAAACGCAAGTTGGCTATGCCATTAGTAATAGAAATTACACACACAGAGTAAATGTGTATCATGGTTCTGGTGTTAGTAAAAAAGGTTGGGCATATGTTGTTGCAGGAAGTTTTAGAGGTGCCGATGAGGGATATATTCCTGGTACTTATTACAACGGCTACAGTTATTTTGTAGGTGTTGATAAAAGAATTAAACAAAAGCATTTACTTTCTTTGGTTGCTTTTGGTGCTCCCACTGAAAATGGTAGACAAAGTTCTGCTGTACAAGAAGCTATGGATTTAGTAGGTTCAAAATATTATAATCCAACTTGGGGATATCAAAATGGTAAAAAAAGAAATGCTAATGTTGCCAAAGCACATCAACCATATATCATTTTAACCCATGACTATCGAATTTCAAATAATACATCTCTAGTAACAGCCTTGGGTTATTCTTTTGGTGAAAGAGCAACAAGTGCATTAGATTGGAATAATGCAGCCGATCCTCGTCCTGATTATTATCGTTATTTGCCTAGCTATCAACAAGATCCCGTTTTAAAACAAAGAATAGCTGAAGAGTTTGCAAACAATACTTCTTACAGCCAAATTAATTGGAATGCTTTATACCAATCTAATTTAGCAAGCTTTGAAACTATTAACAATGTAAATGGTATTCAAGGCAATACATTTTCTGGTAGAAGATCAAGATATATATTAGAAGATAGAGTGATTAATACCAAGCGTTTTAACTTTAATTCTGTTTTCAATTCAAGATTGAGTAATCATATTGATGTTACTGCTGGAGCTTCTTATCAAAATCAAAAGAATAATTATTTTAAAAGAATCAACGATTTGTTAGGTGGTGAGTTTTATGTTGATTTTAATCAATTTGCAGAAAGAGATTTTCCTTCAAATCCAGATGCTGCTCAAAACAATGTACTACAGCCAAATAGAATTTTAAGAACCAATGATAAGTTTGGTTACAATTACGATATTAATGTAACAAAAGCAGCTACTTGGGCACAAGGTGTGTTTAAGTTTAGTGAAGTAGATTTCTATCTTTCAGCCGAAGTGTCTACCACTTCATTCCAAAGAAATGGCAACTATAAAAATGGATTATATCCAAATAATTCATTTGGAAAATCAACAAAATATACATTTAACAACTATTCATTAAAAGGTGGTGTTACGTATAAAATAAATGGTAGAAATTATTTGTATATAGATGGAGCTGCATTAACAAGAGCACCTTATTTTGATAATGTATTTATTTCGCCAAGAACAAGAGATTTAGCACAGCCAAATATTTCTAGTGAAACTATAACCTCGTTTGAAGGTGGATATGTATTAAACTCTCCTAAAATTAAAGCAAGATTAACTGGTTATTATACTCGTTTCGATAATCAAATGAATGTAATTACTTTCTTTCACGACGATTTTAGAAACTTTGTTAACTACTCTCTTAACAATATTGATAAAGTGCATTTTGGTGGTGAATTGGGTTTTGAAGCAAAAATTTTACCTAATGTAACTTTAAATGGTGCAGCGGCAGTTGGTAGATATTATTTTGATAGCGAACAAGAAGCTAAAGTAACATTAGATAATAGTTCTGAAGTGTTGGCTCAAGAAACCATTTATTCTAAAAATTTTAGAGTTGGTGGAACTCCTCAAGAAGCATATAGTTTAGGCATACAATATAGAAGCCCTAAGTTTTGGTTTGCTGGTTTAACTGGTAATTACTTCGATCAAATTTGGT
>JBMLQZ010000323.1:0-476 GCA_049241285.1 Chitinophagaceae bacterium
AAATAGCTGGAGTGATATAATATCAACTAATGCAGTGTTGCCTGTATCTTTAAGTGGCTTTGGGTTAACTACTAATAATAACATCAGTACACTTAACTGGTCTTCTGAAACGGAAATTAACTTCAACAAATATGTAGTACTATTTAGTAATAATGGTGTTGATTATAAAGAGGTAGGAACGGTTGAAGGAAGAGGTAATAATTCTAAATACTCTTTCAATTATGTGCATAATGGAGATGGATATTTTAAATTGAAAATGCTTGACTTAGATGGTCGTTTTACTTACAGCAAGGTACTGTACGCAAAAACAAAATCTTTAACTATACAAGTTAGACCTAATCCTTTTGTAGATAAACTATTTATTACTGGTTTGCCTGAAGGAAAAAATACTGCAATCGTTTACACATTATCGGGCTCAAGCGTTGCTACTCAAACAGTTGAGAATACAAACCTTACTATATCTTTTGGTTCTTTAC
>JBMLQZ010000323.1:486-2587 GCA_049241285.1 Chitinophagaceae bacterium
TGGTAAATATGTTGTAAAAATTATCAATAACGGTAAGCCTGTACATTCAACAATCGTTTCAAAAAAATAGATTGTTAAGATTTTGTTGAGGTAAAATTATAGAAGCATTCATTAACCATTAATACAAATATTTAGATGCTATATGAATGCTTTTATCATTTTCCTATTTCATTTTTTATGTGGCAGAAATGCATACAGGTTTTGTAATTAATCATGTTTAAAATATTTATATGAAAGTCATAAACATTTTATTTTTATTATTCTTTTTAAAATCACCTAAAGTTTATGCTTTTATAGAAGATGATCAAAATACAAATTATGGAACCATTTCTGTACGTTCTTACGGGGCTATTCCTAATGATGGTGTAGATGATACACAACCCATTAGAAATGCTATTAATGCTGCTATTGCAACAAATTCACCTCAAATTGTTTTATTCGAGGCTGGTAGATACGATTTAAAAACTGCTGGCAACAATAACTTTCATCTTAGAGTGTTAAACGGTAATAATATTATTTTAAGAGGTGCCACCATCAATAATGAACCGGCTACACGATTGGTAAGGTTAAATACTGGTGAAGAAGATGTAGTGTTACCTTTTTTACTTCAAATTAGAACTTCGAATAACATAGCTGTAGAAAATTTTATTTTAGACAATGATCCTTATTATTATTCTGCAGGAATTGTTACAGCTAAAACCTCAAATACTGTAACAGTAGATGTTTTAGCTGGACACCCAATGACCATTTTAAAACCATACGTAATGGGTGTGTACGATATAGCAAATGGAAAAAATAAAACACTTAGAATAACTTGGGATTCTGGATTACCAACTTGGACGGCTTTAAGTGGAGGTTCAGGTAGATTGTTAACAATTAACTATCAAGCATTAGCCAGTGAAGTAAATATTGGCGATGGCGTATTTTGGTTTCAGGGTAACCACGGGGGTACACAATGTGTAACCAGCAAATCATCAAACATTAATTTTAATAATGTAATTACCCATAATGCAACCGGATTTGTTTATCATTTTGTAGATAATGAAAATATTACCTTAAAGAACGTAAAGCTTGAACCAACTGGTAATAGAATTGCCGTTGCTCCAAGAGATGGTATTCATCTTGCACATAATAGAGGTACCATATTATTAGATAGTGTAATTGTTAGAAACAACCCTGGAGATGATGGATTGAATGTTCATGGGTTATATATATCGGTTGGTTCAATTTCATCAAAAACAATAACCTTCAATGAAAATCTTGTTGCCGATTTAAAACCAGATAGTCGTATTCAGTTTTTCGATGCTAATTTTCAACCCATTTGGACAGGAACTGTAGAAAGTAGCAACCCCACAGTAGTCAATAACGGTCCGGTAACAGTTGCATTGAAAGAAACACCACCTAGCTGGATTGTGGCTGGAACCGTTGCTAGTCCTTTAGGTTGGTTGCCTAAATCTTTTATTGTAAAAAATTCAACTTTCGAAAATACTGGTCGTTTTGGAATTACCGCTAAAACAACCAATGTAGTCATTGATTCAAGTACTTTTTGGTTTAATGGTCTTGCAGGAGTTCATTTAGGTTCTTCATTTAATACGTCTTTTCAAGAAGCACAACATTCTTGGAATAGTGTAGTAAAAAATTCCACTTTTGAAAATAATATCAGAAGATATACCGGCACTGCAGAACAAGGTGCTGTATTAGTAGATCAGATATCTGTTGATAATCCTAACATAAACGGAAATTTTTATTTGTATAATAATGTTTTTAAAGATGAATTATATGCCTATAACTTAAGAGATGCCATGAATATTCGATTATGGGGAAACACGTACAATACTGTTACTACGCCTATATGGAGAAACCAACCAACAACCTCTAACTTTACTCAAAGTATTGTATTTAATGATTATGTAACCGATGATTTAGCTAAAGCTGCTATTCAATATCATGAAACATGGACAACTTCAAGCAATACATTAGATAGTTTGGGAACAATAAGTTGGAATAACAATACTGACTCTTATGCAGAGTTTCACTTTGTTGGTAATCATATTGCTTATTATGCTAGAAGAGGTTCTCAAATGGGTAAGGTAGATGTATA
>JBMLQZ010000324.1:0-2420 GCA_049241285.1 Chitinophagaceae bacterium
ATTAGTAGTTCTAAACCAACTTCAAATGAACCAAATAATTGTTTTTGAAATTTATCAATGATAAAACAAATAATTGGTGCAATAATACATATATATGGTACAAATTGATCTTTAACCGAACGTTTTGTAAGAATACCAAACGTAAACAACCCTAAAAGTGGCCCATAAGTATAGGCTGCTACTTTTAAAATTACACCAATCATACTTGGTTCGTTTACCCATTTGTATACCATTACAAAAAATAAGAAAATTGCAGCAAATGTTAAGTGCACTGTCTGCCTAGTTTTTTTCTTTTTTTCTTCACTCCAATCAGTTCTTCTTTGCATAGCCAAAATATCTATACAAAAAGAAGATGTTAGTGCGGTTATTGCTCCATCTGCACTTGGAAATAAAGCAGAAATTAATGCAATGATAAAAATTACAGACACAAAAGGCGGCATGTGTTGCAATGCAATATCTGGGAATATTTTATCGCCAACAGATGTAATGTTTTGCTGACCAGCAAATAAATATAAAAGTCCACCTAAAAACAAAAATAACAATATCACAAAAAGCATAATTACTGCTAGAGTCATTACATTTTTTTGAGAATCACCTAATTTTTTAACCGATATATTTTTTTGCATCATTTCTTGATCCATACCAGTCATTGTAATAGTTATAAATGCACCAGCAATAATTTGTTTTAAGAAAAAGAATTTACTGTTTGGATCGGTAAAGAAAATTTTAGTGTATCCTTTTTCATTCATTGCTTGTAAACTTTCGCCCAACCCCATATTCATGGCATTCAGAATATATACTACACAAATTACCAATCCAGCTAACATACAAGTGGTTTGTAGCATATCGGTATAAACAATTGTTTTTACTCCACCTTCAAAAGTGTATAGTAAAATCATTGCTAGAATGATTAAGGTAGTTGCCCAAAAAGGTACATGAAAACTATCTAAAATAGCATCTTGCAAAATTTTTACAACTAAATATAATCTAGCTGTTGCACCTAATGTTCTTGATAATATAAAAAAAGAAGCACCGGTTTTATAGGCTTTAAATCCAAGTCTGGTACTTAAAAAATGATAAATTGAAGTAAGATTTAACCTATAATATAATGGTAAAAGAACATATGCAATAACAGCATAGCCAATTAAATACCCAAACGTAATTTGAAAATAGGCAAAAGATTCTTTTACAACTGCTCCTGGTACACTTACAAAGGTTACTCCACTTAAACTTGTACCAATCATTCCAAAGGCAACCAACATCCAATTACTATTCTTATTTCCAATAAAAAACGAATCGTTATTGCTGTTTTTTCCGGTATACCAAGCCACACCTAATAATATTAAAAAATAGGCAATTACGAAACTGAATAATAAAAAGGGAGTCATATAGAAGCTTTATTGAGGTTGCAAAATGGTTTAAAAACGAAAGGTAATAGTTTTTTAAGATATAAATTGCGGTTTTTTGCATGAATTTAATTTTAGTTGGCAGAAAAACGCATGATTCAATTGTAATAGAATTTGTTTTATAAAAAAAGCCGGTAGAAAAGTTTCACCGGCTTTTATATGATAGTAAATAATAGAGTTAAACGTATTGATACCATGTTCTGTTGATATCCCACTTTTCAAATTCTTTTGCAACTGCCGTTAAAAAGCTTGCACCAATACTTCCATCAATTACTCTATGATCGTAACTTAAAGATAAATACATCATGTGTCTTATACCAATTGTATCTCCACTTTCAGATTCAATAACAACCGGTTTTTTCTTAATCGCTCCAACAGCAAGAATTGCCACTTGTGGTTGATTAATAATTGGAGTACCCATTAAGCTACCAAATGTTCCAACATTGGTAATCGTAAATGTTCCACCAGTTGTGTCATCTGGTTTTAATTGCCCATTTCTAGCTGCATTTGCTAAATTGTTAACTGCCTTACTTAAACCAACAATATTCAATTGGTCAGCACTTTTAATAACAGGAACAATTAAATTTCCAGTTGGTAAAGCTGTAGCCATACCTATATTCAAATCCTTTTTTACAATAATTTTATCTCCATCAATCGATGAATTAATTAATGGGAATCGCCTCATTACATTAACTACACATTCAATAAACATGGGTGTAAATGTAATTTTGGTATCTTCTCTTTTCTCAAAATCAGTTTTTACTCTTTCACGCCACAAAACCATATTGGTAACATCTGCTTCCACAAAACTAGTAACATGTGGACTCGTATGCTTGCTATCCACCATGTGTTTAGCAATAAGCTTACGCATTCTATCCATTTCTATAATCTCAACATTACCTGTTGGAGCAACCGAAATTGGATTAGAATATTTACCAGTATAAGCTTCAGCTAATGTGGCAAGAGGAATATCTTCATTAGTTTTAGAAGTTGGTACAACCACAGATTGTTGTT
>JBMLQZ010000325.1:0-1357 GCA_049241285.1 Chitinophagaceae bacterium
AACTCGTCCTCTTACACTTCCTGTGAATACAGAATTACCAATAAAATTCAATTCAATTGCAGCAGATGATGAAAGTATTAAACTTCCTGTTATTGTTTGGTTGCCATTAAATGAATTACTACCAGTGGTTGCATAACTTAATCTAAGTTTAGCATAGCTAATGGTTTTTGGCAACTTAAATAAGTCGGTAAGAATTACGTTGGTACCAGCACTCCAATAATAATAAAATGCATCGGCAGTTCTATACTTTAATGGATTAATTAGCCTACTACTTCCATCCATACGACCAGAAGCTGTAACAGTCCAATAATTTTTTAAGGTACCTGTATAATTAATAAAAGCACCCATACGATTAAAGTTCGTATTTGAAGTAACAGTTGATACTGTTAAAGGGTCGGTATTATTTAAACTAATAAAATTTGGATCAAAAAATCTTTCACCTCTTACACCATTTGATTCCTCTTTTCTGCTATCAACATTTACTTGAGCAATGATGGTATTATTTACATCACCTATTTTTTTACGCACTGTAGCTCTAAATGTTCCATTAATTAAACGCTGAATTCTTCTGTATTCTGTAATGTTACCATTTGTTCCCAAACCTAAATTACTTTCAGGATGTTGAAACAAAACACCTTTTTCTGTGTAGAAGTCAACGCCCATAATAGTTGTTAAATTCAACCATTTTGTAGGATCGTAAGATAACTGAAAGTTACCAAGCATTCTATCATTAACGTCAAAATTTCTATTGCTTGTTACGTCAAACCAAGGGTTTTCCACTTCAGCAACACCATCTGTTCTAATAATTCTTCTTGAACCATTTGGATTTAGAAAATTACGAACATCATCATCTACAGGCCAAGTTAACAATCCAATTAAAAGTCCATTATTACCTTTCAAAGCCTTGTCTGTACTTGAATTTACATAGGTAAATGCTGTTGTTGCATTTAATTTAGTACTCAATTTAAAAGTTGAATTAAGTCTAAAATTATAACGCTTAAATTTTAAACTTGGAACATAACCTTCATTATCATAAATACTTGCGGTAAATCTATAAGTTGCTAAATCATTTCCTCCATCAATTGACAAGTTATGTATTTGAGTACGACCAGTTTGGAAAAAATTATTAATGTTATCGTATATAGTTGCAGTATCTGGAATTCTTTGCCCAAAAAATGTTCTGTTAGTTTGGTTAGTTACACCTGAAAGACCATTATCAAAAACTTTTTGAGTCTCAGGCAAGCGATTAATTTTTTCAAGTCTGAAAGAATTATTATACGCTAATGAACTTTTCCCTTTTGTTCCTTTTTTTGTTGTGTGTTTTTATATTATAGAGAGAGAGAGAGAGAGAGAGAGA
>JBMLQZ010000325.1:1367-3424 GCA_049241285.1 Chitinophagaceae bacterium
TCCTTTTTTTGTTGTAATAATAATAGCACCATTACTACCATCAGAACCATACAAAGCAGTAGCCTCAGGCCCCTTTAACACAGTTACACTTTCTATATCTTCAGGATTTATATCCATTGCTCTATTACCAAAATCGTTATTACGATTGGCATTACCCCCTGGTAACCTATCTTGGCTTTCCATAGAACTGTTATCAATAATTAATCCATCAACTACAAAGATTGGTTGATTTGTTCCATCTATAGAAGTTGGACCTCTTAGTATAATGCTTGAAGAAGAACCAGGTGCACCTGTAGTTGAAGTAATCATTGCTCCAGGAATACGACCTGCAAGAGAATTAATAAAATTATCTCTTTTTGTTTGAGCAATTTCAGCTCCATCTACTGTAATGGTTTGGTAGGTAAGATCTCTTTTACTTTTCTTAATTCCATAAGCTGTAACCACTACTTCGTTTACATCTTTATCTGCCATTACAAGCTTTACACTATAACTTTTAGTATCACCAACTACTACTTCTTTTGTCGAGTAGCCAACATAGCTAAAACTAATGGTGTGGCCCTTTTCTGCTGCAATAGAATAAAAACCAGCAGCATTTGTTGTAGTTTTCTTGTTTGTTGATTTGTTTGTTACTGTTACACCTAACAGCGGAGAACCATCATCGTCAGCGACAATTGTTCCTGAAACTGTTTGGCTTCGTCCAAAACTTGGACTAGCAAAAAAGAAGAGTACTAGTACTACTCCCTTCAACAGTGTGGCAATTTTTCTCATAGCCATTCTTAATTTTTAATTGGTGATAAAAGGGGATTAAACTGATAAATAAAATCGGCAAAAAACCGCATCGGCTTGCAATATAATCAAAATACCGAAAAATAAAGCAATGTTAAAATTTAATTTTAAACAATTTTAAACAGTGCATTAGTCATCTCACAAGTTGAAAATTGGCAAGACAAAATCAAAGACATTAAAAAACAGCAAAAAGTTGCAAGACAATCGGAAAAATAACTATAAAATTTCTAGACCGGCATTTTTATATTCAATAAGCAACTCATTTTCTGGAGGTAGTTCTGTAATAAGCACATCTACTTCATTGATATTACAAACCTTTAACCGTTGTACAGTATTAATTTTTTCAGAAATTGCAAGTGACACAATTTTATGAGCACTAGCAATCATCGCTTTTTTTAGTTCAATTACTTCCCATTCTAAATCTGTAATGCCTTCTTTTAAATCAATACTATTGGTTCCTAAAAAACATAAATCGGCTTTTATTTCACTTAGTCGTGATACCGCTTCAGCACCAATAGCCATTTGGGCACTTTTCAACAATTTATTTCCAATAAAAAAAACTTCACTATTTGGATGATTTAATAATTCGAGTGCAGTTGGTATACTTGAAGTAATAAAAGTTGCATTCAATTCTGCAGGAAGGGTTTTAATTAACTCTCTAATAGTGGTTCCACCACTTAACACTACAAACATGCCATCTTTAATCAATTGTACTGCTTTATGAGCAATAATCTTTTTTTCAGGTAATGAATAAATATCGCTGTTTTGTATGGTAAAATGAAAAGATTTAGATAATGCACCACCATGAACTTTTGTAAGTTTATTTTCTTCATCTAATTCTTGCAAATCTCTTCTAATAGTATCTTCACTAACATTTAGTTGTGTACTTAAATCGCTTGATAATACTTTATTATGGATATTTATTTGCTGTAAAATATAAGCTTGTCTTTCTTTTTTTAACATAGCAAAAAGCGTTTTGTATTGGGCTAAACTACAATATTTTGTTTTCTATCATTAATCTCAAAAAAAATATTTCATTTTTTCAATTAAAAAACAAAGAAAAATCCACAAACATGTACCGAATTTTAAAAAATAAAACTCCGATAACGTTAGCGTAAATTATATTTCTAAAATCAATAGTATTTACGTAAGCTCAATGTTAGTTTCACTTATCTTCGCCAAAATTTTTTAAGCTATATGAACTTACATGAGTATCAAGCGAAGGAATTATTGAAAAAATACAATGTTCCAGTACAAGAAGGTATTGCTGT
>JBMLQZ010000326.1:0-5661 GCA_049241285.1 Chitinophagaceae bacterium
CACATAATCTCATATTCACGAACTGAGATTAATGTGGCTTAATCTTTTGGTAACAGACATATAAATGCTGTATCAGAAATTGAGAAAAACATATAATAAGTCAACGGTTACAACTTACGTTTGAATGAGAATAATCAATAATTTCTGTAATCTAAAAAAGTAGTTGATTTGAAAATAGGTTGAAATATTTTAGTCATCAGCACCCCCTTTTTTTGAGACGTAAATTGATAGCAAGCATAACAAATCACATTTTCACATTAACATGTGATTTTCAAAATCTCAGATTTAATACAATTTCGCTGTGTAAAATTTTACTATGAAAACTTATGTAACCTTACTAACTTTTTGCTTAATAGCATTTACATCTTGTAAAAAAAATCCAAGCACCCCTTCAACACTATTGCCAAACCCAGTAATAGAAATGGAGTATACGAACTTAAATGATAAGGAAGTAAAATATCAACAAAGTGCAGTAGTGATAGATGTTAATAAAGACAACAGAGCTGATATAATATTTGAAACCTTACTAACTGGAGATTTTATTCATAAAATAGATAAACTAAAATTTCAAGTTTTAACAAATATCACTACGGCTCTTCCTGTAAATAATAATGAGCAAGTGCCAGTTATGAACCCAAATGAAACAATTACTATTAATAATTTTAATGGGTATGAGTGGTATGGGGGCTCTGAAATTGTGTTAATGGAGCGACAAGAAAATGCAATTGGAAACATGAGTTGGAGTGGCAATTGGCTAGGTACTCAAAAAAAATATTTACCATTTCAAATTTATCAAAACAATAAGCGATACAATGGTTGGGTTGAAGTTTCAGCAGACAATATTTCACAACGTTTAGTAATTCATCGTTTTGCCCACTGCAAGCAAGCTGAGGTTTCAATTATTGCAGGGAAATAATCAAGTTAAATTTTAAAATTCAATACCTATGTTTAAAAGAAGTATTCTTTATGTATTAGTTAGTTTGTTTATATTCTTATGTAGCTGTAATAAAGATATGATTAAAGGCAGCGGCTCTGTAAGTACACGCTCGTTAACTGTTGCACCGTTCTCTAAAGTTGAAAGCCACTACGATATTTCAGCTAATATAAGTTATGGAGCAACACAACAAATAAGTGTTTCTGGCTATAATAATTTATTAGATATTTTAGATGTAAAAGTTGAAAATGGAATATTGAAACTAAAATATAATACCACATACAACTCTGTTAGAAATGGCAATATAGTAGCCGATATAAAAATTCCAACTATTGAAAAAGCCAGTATTCATGGAAGTGGAAATTTATCTATTAACAACTTCACAAATGCCTCTAATATTGAAACATTGATACATGGTAGCGGTAATATTTTAGTAAATAATAGCAAGTTTCAAACAGCTAAACTATCAATTCATGGAAGTGGAAAAATAGAAGCCAGAGAACTTGAAGCAAATTTGGCAGAAGCAAATATTTATGGTAGCGGAAACATAAATATCACTGTATCAAACCATTTAAAAGCTAGTATTTACGGCAGTGGAAGCATTTATTATTGGGGAAATGCTAGTGTAGAAACCAACCAACAAGGAAGTGGAAGAATCATCAAGCAATAAATACAGTTTCACATATTTATGCTATTGCAATAAACAAATTCAAAAGTCACATTTGCATCATAAAACAATACCTATGAAATCATTACTAACTTTCTTCTCTTTTGTTATAGTACTAAGCTCATGCAAAAAAGAAGCTATCAAATACACTACTAAAGATTTGCCTTTTAGCAACTTTTCAAAATTAGATATTACTAACAACTTCGAAATACAGGTAACTAAAGCATCAAACTATAGTGTTCAAGTAACTGGTAAAGAAAACGACATTCAAGCTTTAGCAACATCTATTAGTAATGGTGAATTAAAAATGGGTTATCCAAGCACACAAACTAGAGAACGTGTGTTAGTAAAAATAACCATGCCATCATTATTGAAATTTAATTTTTCAACAAATAGTCATTTTACAATCAATGGTTTTACCGAAACTGAAGCTGTTGAAGGTAAAGTTAGTAGCAATACAGAGGGCTTTATTCAAATGAATGCTCCAGAATTCAATATTCAATTACAAAACAGAGCTGATGTAATTATAAATGGAAGTGCCGATAAAATAAAATCGAATGTGCTAGATTATTCTAATTTAAATACTTATGGCATTTTAGCAAAATGGGTAGAAGCAATTGCCATAAATAATTCAAAAATAAAAACATACACAAATACTGTTTTAAATGCATCATCTAGTGGAAGTAGTATCATATATTTTAAGGGCAATCCAGGCAGTAAATTTTTAGGAGAGCTTGATAACTCAAAAATTATAGAGCAATAATAAAATCATTAACTAATATCTAATCACTAGTTCCATTAAATCACACTTGCATTTTAAAAAATTTCAAACAACCCAATAATTATGCGTATTGTAACTTGTCTTATAGCATTGATTTCTTTTCTTACATCTTGCCAAAAAGAGGCAGGTAATACAACACCTAACCAACCTACAAATTTAAGTGGCTTATTAGCCTCAATGGAATACGACCACACTTTAGATTCATTTTATTACAATGCAGATAAGCGTTTAACCGAAGTAAAAATTAAAACTAAAAGCAATAATAGTGTAGAGCGTCAATTAATTTCTTATAGCGACAATAAAATTCAACAAATAAAAATAGATCATACCACATTTACTTATGCTTATCCAAATGCTGCAACTACACGAGTAGATTTAAGCTTGTTTGGTAGTGGTGCCGATTATAGAATTATCTTCATAAAAGAAAATAATAAGCTTAGAGAATTTATACAATTAAGTTTAGGCACTGGCCTTCCAGTTCCTTATGAAAGAAGTGTATATACTTATGATAATAAAGGAAATATTATTAAGGAAGAAGTATTTGAACATAATGGAAGTCAATGGGAAAAAATAGAAGATATTTTTATCACTTACGATGATAAGCCAAACACATCTTCTCGTCATGAATTTTCAGCTTACTTATTAAACGAGGATATTCTTGTAAATAACCCATTAAGAATAGAGAAAAAATCTCCCTCTGGTTCATTATTAGAAACATCAGTATTTACTTATCAATACGATTCAAAAAATAGAAAAATAAAAGCAGATATAGTTCATACCACTATTGGCATGCCTAGTGAGTCTGAAACAATAAAATACAATTATTACAACTAGTTATATGCATAAGACATTATTTTTATTACTATCTGCTAGCATCAGTATTCTTAGCTGTAAAAAAGAAGTAACAGAAAAGCCAAATAATCCTACTGTAAGCAAAAAACAAGTCAAAAAAATAACAGCTTCTCCATTAGATTATTCAACTTTCAATTATGATATAAATGGGAAGTTGATAAGCAGCTATCATCAATGGAAAATTTTTGGAGGAAATGGTGCTACCTCTGCTTTAACCACTCAATATAGTTACATAGATACTTTATTGAAAAAAATACAGAATGATGCTGGATGGTTAAATTATTACTACACAAATAATCAGTTAGATTCAATTAGAGGATTTGCATTTAATGGCAAATATTATAGTACAATATACCCTAGTTTTAATGCAAAAAACAACTAATTAATCTAGAAGAATCCACACCAGATAATGACCGATTTTTAAGTCCAATAAGAACAAAATTGGTATTTCAATACAATGCACAATCAAACTTAATTTCATCAAAATATTATTTGCAACAAACCAAAAATGATCCATTAGAATTAGAACAAACAACTATGTTTGAAAATTATGACTCACAAAAAGCTGCATATAATTTTGTTGGATTTCATAATGAATCATTTCTATTTCCAAATATTATTTTAGCAAATAACAACCCCACTATCATTTCTATTTATGATATGCATCATAAAAAAATCTTCAAACAACGTTTTACATATAAATATGATGCTGATGGTTTTGTAAAAGAAATAAAAGTTGTAGATGACAACAACAATACCGTAACATATACTTATCTATATGAGTAAATAGTAAAATACCTTTTTAATAAGTCATTTTATTCCTATATCCTATCAACAAAATAGCTGCCTCAGTGCAGCTATTTTGTTGATATTGCTTGTCTAAATAAAACTCAAAAGTTTCCGCTAATTGAGTTTTTTAATGGTTTACACAAAATACATGATTTAATTTAGTAGCTTGCAAATATTTTATTTTTTTAAAATGAGAGCAGTATTTCAAAAAACAATCCTCTTTTCAATGGTGTTAGGCTGTTTTGCTGCCTGCAATAAACCAGACACTAATATAACCGATACAGATCCACAACCCATAATTGGTGGATTAACCTCTGCTTATAAAGACACTGTATCTGTAATTATAGATGGTTTAACAATTAAGTATAGCAAAACCTCTGCTTGTTTTCCTAGCAATGAAATTTTTGCTTTTGATGTTACGGCAAACAACCTTCCTTCAGCAGCTATTTATCAATGGAATTTTGGTGATGGTCATGTACTAAAAGGCGAAAATGTTCGTAATATTTATGAAACAGCAGGTACTTATACTGTTACTGTAACCGTTTTAAATAGCAATAATCAACTATTGGCTAGAAGTACAATTTCTATTGAAGCTAAAGGACAGCAAGTAACACCTCATGCCGCTTTTTCTAGCCAAATTTATGATGTAAACTTTGTAAACAATATGGCGTTTACAAGTAATTCATCTGTACAAAGAGGCACTATTGTTAATTACAATTGGAATTGGGGCGATGGAAATACCACAAGCACCTCAAATGCAGTTACTTTATACAATTTTACAGCAACTGGTCAGTCTACAGTATATCCAGTTCAGTTAATTGTTACTGCCAATTCTGGTTGTAAAGACACAGCAACAGTGCCTGTAACAGTAGCACCTGTTTATAATATTTCAGGCGATTTTACAGCAGTAAGTTCGAATGTTTGTGATAACGAAACTTTTGTTTTTACCCCAACAGCAACTGGTGTACCTGCAGGAGCAGTTTACAGATGGGATTTTGCAGATGCAACCGGATTAGTTACGGGAAATCCTGTAGTAAAAAGGTTTACTTATCAAAATGATTATGATGTAAAAATGACTATTTTACTAAATGGAAAAACCATTTATCAAACTCATAAATGGGTAAGAGCTTTCGGACAAAATATTAAACCCAAAGCCCTATTCTTAAAAAATGTAGTTATTTCAGATGCAACTACAGTTACTTGGGCATTTTACAGCCAATCGAATATTCCTCATGGATATTTTATTGGATATAAATGGAACATAAATAATGGTGCAAGAATTGATGATAATTTTAACACATATATTGAACATAAATTCAATAAAGCTGCTACAAACACCACTCAAAACATTGCTTTTATAGTTACAGGAAATAGCGGTTGTACAGATACAGCAAGAACTACCATTGTTATTCCTGCATTATAAAATCGTACTTAAATTATACCATACTTAATTCGTATGAAGATTACACAAAAAGGTATTTTGTTTCTACTAACTATGAGCATCTTTTTTTCATGTAAAAAGAAAGATGAGCCTGTTATTGTAATACATTCAGATACTGCGGTTATTGGAAAAGTGGTAACAAAAAATGACACTTCCATTGTTCAAGTAGGGGCAATTACTATTACATTTTCTGTTAC
>JBMLQZ010000327.1:0-14396 GCA_049241285.1 Chitinophagaceae bacterium
GATTGAAAAGCCTTTGTAGGCATAGGTTAATCCTGAACGAAGAATATGTTGAGGTGCATTTTCTACACGGTTTCCTTTTAAGTTTGTTTCTACTAAAGTAGCACTATTTGCAGGTTTGGTAATTACAAGAAAACTTCCATATTGTGCATCGGTATATGCATATGAAACAAACAATGAAAACTCTCCTAAACGATTATTATACTTGAATAATTTGGTTAAGTTAACATCTGCCAACGCCTCAATTCCTCGGCTAAAACTTGTGCCTACGTTGGTTCTAAAATTATAACTTGTTCCATCTGCTCTAAGTTGTGCAATGCTTGCAATACGATTGTTGTAGTTGAGATAAAAAGCACTGACATCGAAAAACAAAAACTCATTTACTTTACCTCTATATCCTATATCAAAGTTTAGACCTTTGCCATCTTTTAAATTTGGATCAATTACATCGGTGGTTGCACTTACCGATAAATCTGCAAACTGAATAGGTCTGAATGACTGTGTAACATTGGCATACAATTCAGTATTACCTAAATGATATTCTGCTGCTACACCCATTAATAAAAAGCTACGACTTTTGGTAGCATCAATTTTATTTTCAGTACCATTGCTATTAAAGTTTAATCTACCCGTTGCATGAGTTGAAATGGTTTCCCAACGTGCACCTGGAATTATGATGAACTTTTTATTTACATGAAAAATATTTTCTAAAGCTACGGCAACGTTGTTGGCTCTAAAAAACAAATCTCCAGGAAACACGGGGTCTGCAATACCTAAATCGAACTCTGTACCTGTAGATCCTTTACCGTTTCTAAATCTACTTGTATTGCCTGTGAAATAACGAACTGAAGCGGTAAGCGTAGATGCTTTGGATTGAATTTTATAATGGTGTAAATAACGTAATTCTGCACCTATATTTCTGTATTCATCAATATCTACAGCTCTGTTATTATATTGCTTGGTGTTGGCATTAATGGTATCTTTTACGGTAATAGCTTGGGTAAATCCTACACTATTTCTATCACCACCCATACCAAATATTTTTAGATTGAAAATATTATTGGCATTAGGTTGATAATCGATGGTAATGGCACCAACTGTCCAATCGTTATTAAACCAATTTCTACTTCTAGCTGATTGCTTTGCATTAGTTGCAAACATAGAATCGGTTAATCCTCCAGGTTGTTGGCTAAGCATACTGTAATGCAAAAATTCACCTGTAACCTTTAATTTACTATTAAACTGGTACGAATAAGTTGCAAACCCAGTATTGGTTTTATACCTGCTATTGTCTCTCCAACCATCTGCATTTCTATGATCAAAAAAAGCGTAGTAATGGTCTTTTTTACCTTCACCACCAATGGCATTAAATGTGTTTACTAATCCAAAGCTTCCGATGGTTTGTTGACCTTCATATTGAATTTTTTGGTGAATTTCACTTCCATTTTTCAATACATAGTTTAATACGCCACCTAAAGCTGGACCAAACTGTAAAGAACCTGCACCTTTTACAATTTGCAAGCGTTGTACTGCTTGCAATGGTGGATTATAATAAGCTTCAGGATATCCAAATGGGTCAGCAGCAATATCATATCCATTTTGACGAACATTAAAATCCCAACTTCTATTAGGGCTTAGTCCTCTTGTAGCTACGCCAATTTGTATGCCACTACCGTCGCTTTCCCAAACATGAATACCTGGCACTTTTGCCATTACTTGACGCATATTGTTATTAACCACATTTGCTGCAACATTATCCAATACAATTAAAGCATTCTTTTTCCCAGCAAAAATATGTGTACCTACAATTTCTGGTAATTGATGAATATCGCCTTTTGTTCCTCCAACAACTGTAATATCAGGTAAAAATTCTTTAGCTGTTAAAGTATCGAATTTGGTTTTTGCAACTTTCGCCTCTTGAGCAACAATTTGATGAATAATAAAACAAAAAAACAATGTAATAACTAAACGCATGGTGCTTTGATTGATGAGGTTGCAAATATGTTTTGAATAAAATAGATTCATTTATAGAATTAGAAAATGAGATTTACGCAAAGAGTAAAAAAGAAGTTTGATTATTGTTTTAAAAAAGGAAAATATCATTCCTTGAACAACTAGAAAATTGAGTAAAAATTGTTTTAAGGCAATTCTACTAGCCTCTATTTACCTTTCATAAATACTTTACATTTGCTGCCGTTACAATAGCGAATAAATATTGAATTCTATGATAAAAAACACACCATTTACAGCAAAACATATTGCACTATGTGCTAAAATGGCACCATTTGCAGGTTACAACATGCCCATTAGCTATACTGGTATAAATGATGAACATGCAGCTGTTCGTAACCATGCTGGTGTATTTGATGTAAGCCACATGGGTGAATTTATTTTGAAAGGACCAGAAGCTTTAGATTTAATTCAAAGAGTTACTACCAACGATGCTAGTAAACTAACTAAAGGAAAAGCTCAATATAGTTGTTTGCCAAACGAAACCGGTGGTATTGTGGATGACTTAATTGTGTATTGTATTGAAGAAAATAAAACTTATATGCTGGTAGTAAATGCAAGCAATATTGAGAAAGATTGGAATTGGATAAGCAGTTTTAATACCAAAGGCGTAGAAATGCACAACATTAGCGATAAAACCTGTTTGCTTGCCATACAAGGCCCTAATGCATGTAAACTATTACAACCTTTAACTGATTTAGATATATTAAACTTAAAATATTACACATTTGTAAAAGGTCGTTTTGCCGATGTAGAAAATGTATTAATTAGTGCTACAGGCTACACAGGTGCAGGTGGTGTTGAAATATATTTTGAAGACACAAACGATGCAGCAAATAAAATTTGGGAAACTTTAATGCAACTGGGCATTCAACCAATTGGATTAGGAGCTAGAGATACTTTACGTTTAGAGATGGGTTATTGTTTATATGGAAATGATATAGATGACACCACATCGCCTTTAGAGGCTGGATTAGGTTGGGTTACTAAATTTTCAAAAGATTTTACTGCTAAAAATATATTAGAACAACAAAAAGCAACTGGCATTACTAAAAAGTTGGTAGGAGTAGAAATGATTGAAAGAGGAATTCCTAGACATGATTATGTGATAAAAGATGCTGATGGAAATGTAATAGGTAAAGTAACAAGTGGCACGCAAATTCCTGGAACAAATAAAGCAGTTGGAATGGGTTATGTAAACACTGCATTTTCTGCTATTGACACAGAAATTTATATTGACATTAGAAACTCTACAATAAAAGCTAAAGTGGTAAAATTACCAGTTACATCTTCAAAGTAACTTATCTAATATAAAAGCAACTTCAAAAGCCATTAAGAATATTTTTCTTGATGGCTTTTGAATATTAAAACCATCCTCTCTTTCTAAAAATACGCAACATAAATAAAGGAATAATCAGCATTAAACCTACGGCAATATAAAAACCGTTTTTATCGTGCAAATACGGTATTCTATCAAAATTCATCCCAAAAATACCACCAATAACCGTTGCAGGTGCCAATAAACAAGTAACAATGGTCATTACTTTCATTGTTTCGTTCATCTTTAAATTTACTTGGTTTATGTACACATCTTGCATGGTCATCATCATATCTCGATAGTTCTCTACTAAATCTGTTGCTTGAATGATATGATCATAAATATCTTTAAAATATTTGTTTGTTTTTTCGTCTAATACAGGGTTTTCATTTTTAATAAACCCATTAATCAATTCTCTTACAGGTGCAATACTTCTTTTTAAAACAATAATTTCTTTGCGTAATTGGCTTATTTTAACTAAAGCCCTAGGATTGGGCCTTTTCACAATTTCATCTTCTAAAATTTCTATTTTATCGCCTAATTGTTCCATTACAACAAAATAATTATCTACAATTAAATCTACTAATGCATAGCATAAATAATCGGCACCAGATTGTCTTATTTTGCTATTAGGAATTTTTAGTTTTTCTCTTAGTGCATTAAAAACATCTCTTGTAGCATCTTCTTGAAAGCTAATTACATAATGATCGCCCAAAACAATACTAATTTGTTCGCTTTCTACACATACCTTTTCTTTATTAAAATATAACATGTGTAGTAAACAAAACAAATGGTTATCTATTTCATCCATTTTGGGCCTTAAGCCTACACTTTGAATATCTTCTGCCAATAAATAATGAATACCATAGTGTTTACAAAAAGTATCAATAGAATCTTTATTAATACCATCTACATTAATCCATTTTACAGTTTCTGTATTTTGAAATTTGGGACATTGGTGTGTTGCATCAAACTTGTGTGCTTGTAAAGTTGTTGCATTGTATTCATAAACAGATATAGTAACCTCTGTACTCTCTAATCTTTGAGGAATAACGGTGGGATTAACATGTAAAATTTCTTTTGTTCTTACCGACGAAAATGGGTTTAACAAATTCAAATATTGCAAACTTTTTATAGCCATTGCATGAAGATAATTATTTGTATCATTTCTTCATAACCAAGTAAAAAAGAGATTATTTAAAGGGAAGATTTTGAATGTAAGAATAAAAAAAGAGAGCATCTTTTACAAGACACTCTCTAAATTGAAACCATTCAATACCCCTATTGAAGTACAATGATAGACAGTTTGAAATTAAAAAAGTTGCTTTTGAATGTAAATTTTTTATTAATTCTAAAAGGTGATTGAAAAATTAAACAAGATAAAATTCAAGTTTATCTGCCTTTTTTTGAATGAAAATTGCTATGCCATACTAAATGCTGTTCGAAATTCAATATACACTACTAAAAAAATAATCATGATTTCCACTAGAAAATAAGCGATACCGATGATATTGATTGTTTGCAAAAAAAATAATACCAATAAAGCTGTAACAATACAATACATTAAATTGGCTATGCCTATAATGTATACATGCATTTTAGTAATGGATGTAATAAATAAATAACAGATGGTTGAATACAAAAAAAGTGGAGCTATTGCAACAGCTAAATACAAAAGTGTGGTTTTTGAAATACCCAAATAAGCTGCAAAAAACATGTGAACAATTAGTATTGAACTTGTACTTAGCAACGCACCAACGGCATCGAATAAAAATAAATTTTTAGGCTTAGTATTAAAATGGGTAATTAGCTTATTCAATAATTGAAGCATATATGTAAAGGTTTAAAAAGATCAAATTGCATTTTGCACAATCAAACAAAAACTATTGTATTTGTTGGTGTTGTTGATTAAATAATCCTACTAATAAACTGTTGCCATTATTATCTATCATAACGCCACCAAATTTTGCGTTTTCAAACTTTTCAGCATCACCTTCTTGAAAGAAAAAAGATTCTGCACCAATATGAACACTAAAGTAATCGGTAGAAGTATAATTTATAATGTACTCACCCTTATTTACCGGTGTGGTATTTTTTTGAAAACGAATTTTTTTGGCAACATTAAAGCTATCTAGTTGTACTACACAATAACCTCTTTTAGGCATTTTATCAGCATCTAAATTTTGTGTAATTGCATAACGTAAAGCCATATAATCGCCTTGCATTAATGAACGAGGATCAACAGGTGCTAATTCTAATAAAACCAACTTCCCTTTTTTCAAAATGGTTTCTTTCGAATAAACAGCATATGCAAAATAACCCAAAATACATACTAGGTTAATGATTATGATGGCTTTTTTATACTGCTTCATTTGATGATAATTTTTTAACAGTTAAAAAATAAATCGAACAAAAAAGTATACCAGTAATAAAAAGCATGATTGATTTGGTTAACAAAGTATATTCAAGATCGTAATAACACTGAGCCACAAAATACATACAAGACAAAACCCCTAAAACAAAAGCTGCATTATGGCTACTCCAAAAGCCTAGAAGTATTATTAACAAAGCACCTGCAATAGCAGGAAAAATGACAGTAGGTATTAATAACAATACTGTTGCAACACAAATACTTACTTTAACAACTTGCTTGTTTATTTCCATCTTTTTAAAAACATCTAACAATAAATAGATTAATGGAAACAGAATGAATGCCAACGAAATAGCATGATAATGGATTATTGTAACCTTAAAAACAGCTATTTCTTTTGCTAAATATGAAAGTGAGATAATGAATGCAATAAACAATCCACTTACTATTGGCTTAAATAAATTTTTACTGATGGAATGATAAGTAAGCAAAAAACTTTCTTTAATGCAAACTGCAGTAAGTAATATAGCTAAAAAGCCAACATATACATTTAACAACAAAACTGCATGATAATTAAAAATGAGAAACAAAATAGAACCATTAATTATTTGAAGGGCAACAAAATTGAGTAGGTAATTCTGTACCAAACAGAATGTAATTAATGATAGTAAAATATACGTATTGGGTATATATACTTCAGCAAGTTTCATTTCTCCCAAACCAAATCCAACCATTAAAAAACCAATCATATAAAATGAAACACTCATGGTTTCAAACAGAATGGTTTTATACGTTTTAATCATCCAAATTGCAGCAACAATAAATAAAAATCCAAAAAATAGTAAAGAAAACTCTGAGCGATAAATGCCAATCATAAATAAAAAACCAACGAAAGCTAAACTAGCTAAAAAGCCACCTAAAACCGACATGATTTTAATTAATAAAGACTGGCTTTGGTAAGCATTTTCTAATTGTTGTTCAATACGTTCTTCGTCAACTTCTATGGGTGAAGCATTGATGGAATTAAAATAGCCAATAACATTTTGTATATGTTCTTTATGATTCATGGCTCCATTGCTTTTGCAGTTCAACTAAACGCCTTATTACCATTGTAATGCTAAAAATGATAAATAAAAAAATGAATAAAAACATTCCTTCACCATCTGAAATTTCTAATAAAAAAGCTGTTATTATTACTATTAAACTAAAAAAAATAATTGCTTGATAGTATATATTTTTTAACTTGTTCGATAGCCAAAACCCCAGATAATATACCATAGCAACAAGAAAAAGAAAGATAAAAAAGAGGAATTCATACTTTTGAAAAATGGCAATCACCATTCCAAAAGTTGCATAAACTGTAGCAGCCAATGCAATGGTTTGTAACAACCAATTATGAATGCTATTGTTCGTGTTTTTTGAAGCATAAACATACATTAGTACAAACGTAATTACGCTTAGTACAAACAAAATAAGGTATACAAATTCATTAGGCCAGTTAGTAGCTACTTGTTGGGCATACAAAAAAACAGTTGTATGCATTACACTAAAATAACATAGCCAAAGTGGCGAGAAATTGCTGTTAAATACCCATAAGGTTGTAAAAACAGTCCAAGCAAGAAAGAAGTCATATGCGTTTGCACCTGTTTGATAAATTTGTCCAAATACGGCAAACAAAACGCCCACTAAAAAAAATGCCCCCACCATTAGCAATTGTTGGAGTACTGTTTTTTTTGTTCCATAAATGCTGAATAAGGTTGTTACGATAACTAATCCAAGTATTAATCCAATTTTTACAAACTTGTGTAAGTGATTCCAGTTATAAGCAAAGAAGAAAATAATTCCTGCTACTGTAAATCCAATACCTAATGTGATGAAGAAAATTTGTAAAAATTTTTGCCAATCTTTCTTTTGAGGATATATATGCTGTTCTAATGCAGTTTTAACAGCCTGCTCATTTATATTGCTGTGTTTAACGAATGTATGTAAATCATCTCTATTAAAAGTTTTCATTAACACTGCATTATTGACTAAATAATTATAATAAGCTATTTCACGCCAAAATCTATTTTCTTCACAAATTGCTTTAGTTGTTGAGTGTAAGCATTAGCTCTTTTTTCAGCAAAATAATCTGCACTTAACAGTATTATTGCTTGAACAATCATAGCTGCACCAACACCCATTCTAAAAGAGTTTTTTATGGTTTCAAAATCTGTTTCATGATCCATAAAAACTTTGTTATAAAAAACTAGAATTAAACCAAAAATTAGTAAAATCATTTGAAACCAACGGTAAACAATAAAATTTTTATCTATAATTACCATACGTGGTAATTCCTTTTCTTTTATGGCACCTTTATTCATGTCATAATCATACACAACACGTATTCTATCAGCATCACTTCTTTTATAAATTGTAAAGCCAACAGCAACTTGCGTTAATCCAATAACAATTAAAGGTATAGCAGCACCTTTGCAAATTGGATGCTTTAAAACAAATAAGCCAACAGCTGCTAATATTATAGCAACTAGCCCTACCATTAAAAAGAATAAACCCGCCTGCTTTTCGGCTATAAAGTATTTTTCAATATCGGTTTTAGCAAGCATAAATGTAATTTTTATGAATACGCTTACAATAATCATAGATTTAAAGGTAAGTACAAAAAAAATACTTTGATTTAATTAGTAGTAAGCATACTACAAAGCATTAAATCTATTAGCAAATATTCATTTTTTACATGAATAATGGTGGTTGATTATTTACTTATTGCTTGAATAACCTCTTTACTTAAAGGAGAAACGGTTTGTTTAAAATAATGCGTTAATACGCCTTGCTCGTTTATGAGGTACTTACAAAAATTCCAAACTGGTGGTTGAGTACACCATCCATTTAAATTGTCATTAGTAAGCCATTGATACAAAGGATGTTGTTGATTTTCTTTAAGTACAACTGCTTTTTGTAAAATAGGAAATGTTACTCCATAGTTGATGCTACAAAACTGAGCTATGTCGGCATTATTCGCTTTCTCCTGATTTTTAAAATCGTTTGATGGTATAGCAATAATGACCAATTTATTTTGATATTGTTTGTAAAGCGTTTCTAACTCAGCATATTGAGCAGTATAACCACAATCACTTGCTGTATTTACAAGCAATATTTTTTTGCCTTTAAATTGCTCAAGCGTAAAACTAGTATCTGCATTTGACTGTAATGGAATGTCATAAATAGAGGTAGTTGGCAAAACAACTGTTTGATTTTGAAGTATTGAATTTGTCGAAGGCACAATTTTGCCTAACAACATGATGAAAGGGTACAAAAACTTTAATATAGATTGTTTTATTGACATGATTACTTAGGTATTGGTTAAATCTACATTAATTACAACCAAAAACACCATTTGGTTGGAGGTTGTGCAGTAAATAAAAAGATACCATAGCCAATAATGCAGAAACAGCCTCATTTCATAAACCATCTTAAAAAAGGTAACATGCCTTTGTAAGGAGGATATTTTATGCGTAAATCAACCCATGTAGCAGTTTTTAAAATACCCTTTGGTCGGGTAAATGTTTCGAAAGTATATTTTCCATGATATTGACCTACACCACTATTTCCTAATCCACCAAAAGGTAAATTTGGGTTAGCTAAATGTACCAATGTATTATTAATACAACCACCACCAAATGCAATGTTTTTAGCAAAAAAATCTTGCTTCTTTGTATTTTGTGAGAACAAATACAAGCTTAAAGGATTGGGATTTGATTGAATAATAGATAACACTTCCGCTTCTTTTTCATAAACAATAATTGGAAGAATTGGTCCAAAAATTTCCTCTTTCATTATAGAAAAATCAAGTTGATGTTTATCAATAGCCATAAGTGTGGGAGAAATATATCTTGAATGAGCATCTACTTTTCCACCATATAACAAACTCCCTTGTTTAAGATATGAACATAACACTTCAAATCGTTTAGTATTTACAATTCGTCCATAATCATTTGCAACACTTGCATCTTTTCCATAAAATAATTCTATAGATTTTATTAAGGCTTCTAACAACTTTTCATAAACACTAACATGAACTAATAAATAATCTGGAGCAACGCAAGTTTGCCCTGCATTGGTAAATTTTCCAAATACAATTCTTTTTGCTGCGGTAGCAATATGGGCAGTTTCATCTACAATACAAGGACTTTTGCCACCCAATTCTAAGGTTGTAGTAGTTAACTTTTCGGCAGCTAATTTGGCAATAATTTTTCCAACTGTTGTGCTACCTGTAAAAAAAATATGATCAAACCTATTTTGTTCTAATAAGCTAGAAACTATTACAGTTCCATCACCTAAACAAGTAGTAATATAGTTAGGCGAAAAAGTTTCACGAATGATTGTTTCAATAATTGAAGCGGTATTGGGCGTATACTCACTTGGTTTAATAACGGCACAATTTCCACCAGCTATAGCACCAATTAAAGGAGCCATTACTAATTGAAAAGGATAATTCCAAGGTGCAATGATACAAGTTACACCAAGTGGATCTCTTTGCACCCAACTAGTACTAGGCTGTAAAATAATGGGCGTTGATACTTTTTGTGGCATCATCCAATTTTCAAGATGTGTAAGCACATGCTTTATTTCGCTGTAAACAAAACCAACTTCTGTAGCAAAAGCTTCTTCATTACTTTTATGCAAATCCTCATACAACGCTTGTAAAATGGCAGTTTCATGTATTTTAATAGCTTCATATAATAACTGCAATTGCTTTTTTCTAAAGGCATAAGAAAGGGTGTTACCTTCAGAAAAATAAACTTGCATGGCTTTAAAATTGAACGATTGCATATAAACTACTTATGATTTTTAAAGATACTTGAATTGTTTGCTTTAGTCATTTTTACTTAATTGTAATCAAAAAGAATCAATAATACAAAACACCTCTTTCTATAAAATATCAAAGATTAAATATATATGATAAACTAGTATTTTTACAAGTCACTTAATAAAAATTTATGCAGCGAAAATGGTTATTGGTATTGATTTGTGGATTAGCGTTTCAATTACAAGCACAAGAAAAAATATCAGTAGGTTTAAAAGCAGGCATTGGGCTACCCAACTTAAAAGCATCTGGTTCAAACACTTTTATAAGTGGCTTTTCATCTGTAGCCACACCTAATTATGGAATTACCGGCAATATAGAAGCTTCCAAAAAATGGTCATTTCAAATAGATATTCATTACAATCATATTCGGGTAAAAAAAGATGGTGACCAAACTATTCCCAAAAGCATTTTGGTATCTACACTTCCTCCAAACATTGTTGTACCTAATAATTTGTATGCAAACTTTTTAAGCAACATAGATTTAAAATATCTTGAAATTCCAATGATGGTTAAATACAATGTATTTGTTGGAGAACAATTTGACTGGTTTGTAAATGCAGGATTTTTTACAGGATTGTTATTAAATGCAACCATTACAACTAGTGGGTTTGGTGCTGTATATACCAATCCTGAACGTACAAATTTATTATTACCCTTTCAAATTAGTTTAGACCAAAATAGAGAATTTACCGATCAACTTCAACCACTTAATATTGGATTACAAGGTGGTTTAGGCGTTAATTACAAAGGAACAATTGGTAACATTTTTTTACAAGTAAATGGTAATTCCAGTTTATTTAATGTTCAGAAAAATAGTAGTGATGGACAAAATAAAACCCAATCATTAAATATAATGTTGGGCTATCAAGTGCATTTATATAAAAAATAAATTCCTTCACTTTTTTTGAGTTGATATTTCATGATACGTGCATCTAGAAAACGGAAAATTGTTTGGATTTTTATTTCAGTCATTATCCTTATTATTATTTGGCTATTGTGGATTTTGTATAAAAACAATAGCAGCTTACAAGAAGCTGTTAATACAAAATATGATGCTTTTAATACAACCTTCCCTTTAGGTTTTCAAATTCATGGAATTGATGTGAGCAGTTACCAAAAAGCCATTGCTTGGGATAAAGTAAAAGCAATGGAAATAGAAGAAGTAAGTATGGGTTTTGCATTTATTAAAGCAACCGAAGGACTAAACGACCATGATAGAAATTTTGCTCAAAATTTTAAACATGCAAAAGCTGCAGGTATAATTTGTGGTGCATATCATTTTTTCTTAGCTACTAAAAGTGGAGAAAAACAAGCTGCCAACTTTATACAAAATGTTACGTTAAACTCAGGTGATTTACCCCCTGTTGTTGATATTGAGCAACGTTACGGAGTACCAACAAAATTGATGAAACAAAGACTAAAAGAATATTTAATTGCTATTGAAAAACACTATGGAGTTAAACCCATTATTTATAGCTATGCTAGTTTTTATGACACATATTTAGGTGCAGAATTTAATGAATATCCACTATGGGTAGCTCATTATTTCGAATCAGAAAAACCAAGAGTGCAAAGAGATTGGTTATTTTGGCAACATAGCGAAAAAGGAACGGTAGATGGCATAACAACACCTGTTGACTGCAATGTATTTTACGGAGATTCACTTGCATTCAAACAAATATTAATACCATAATTATTTTTTACTTTATTCAAGCAATGTTTAAACATTAATAAGCATTTTAACAACTTATCATTACTTTCATGGCAATTCTACTTCGAAAAATTAACTCTGTGTATTGCTATGGGAATTGAAAAAGATATTCAACAAACTAGTTTTAGAAATGACTACCAAAAAGCTACCATCAATTTAATTTTTACAGCCAACTGGCTTCAAGAAAGGGTAAAAAATTTGGTTGAAACTGCTGATATTACACCTCAACAATACAATATTCTTCGCATTTTAAGAGGAAGTAAAACGCCTTTAAGCACTTTACAAATTAGAGAAAGAATGCTCGATAAAATGAGCGATACTAGTCGTTTAGTAGAAAGATTAATTAAAAAAAATCTAGTCTATAAAAATATTAATGCTACCGACAAACGTTTGGTTGATGTAACCATTACTGAAAAAGGATTAGAACTTTTATCACAATTAGATGATAAAGTTGCGTCGTTAGATTTACTGATTGCAAATATTTCAGATAATGAAGTTGCAATATTGAATAATTTATTAGATAAAATAAGACAACCGGCTTAACACAATCTGCCAAACGTTAACAAACAATTTTTTGTTGTTTATTTCTTCCACAATCAAAGAAAAACTAATTGCAATACTATCTTTGATTTATGAAGAACTGTATTGCCACCATTATTTTGGTTGTTAGCTTATTTGCCCAACCAACATTTAGCCAAACCAATTTTGAATTTAGAGGTGTGTGGATTGCCACTGTTGAAAATATTGATTGGCCTAGTAAAAAAGGATTACCAGTTGAGGAACAAAAAGCAGAATTTATTCGCTTGTTACAAATGCATCAAAAAAATGGCATGAATGCTATTGTAATGCAAATAAGACCTACTGGCGATGCTTTTTATCCATCTTCATACGAACCTTGGAGCGAATATTTAACTGGTAAACAAGGCTTACCTCCTACTCCTTATTACGATCCGCTGGCATTTATGATTGAAGAATCGCATAAACATGGAATGGAATTTCATGCATGGCTTAATCCATACAGAGCTGTATTTAATGTCAATAAATCTTCTGTTGCACCTTCTCACATCTCAAAAATAAATCCTGATTGGTTTGTTACTTATGGAGATAAAAAATATTTCAACCCAGGTTTACCACAGGTAAGAGATTTTGTAGGTAAAGTAGTAAAAGATATTGTTGCTAGATACGATGTTGATGCCATTCATATGGATGACTATTTTTACCCATATAGAATTCCTGGTAAAGAATTTCCAGACGCCAAAACATTTGAACAATACAAGAATGGTTTAAGTAAAGATGATTGGAGAAGAAGCAATTGTGATAGCATTATTCTTCAATTACATGAAATTATTCAATCAACAAACAAACGTGTAAAGTTTGGAATTAGTCCTTTTGGCGTTTGGAGAAATAAAAGTCAAGATCCAACTGGTAGCGATACCAAAGCAGGACAAACCAATTACGACGATTTATATGCAGATATTGTTTTGTGGATGAAAAAAGGTTGGATAGATTATGTGGTACCACAATTGTATTGGGAAAGAGGACATAAACTTTGCGACTATGATGTACTGTTAGATTGGTGGAATAAAAATAGCTATGGAAAACATATTTATGTAGGTCATGGAATTTATAGAGCCAATAGCAACGAAGCTTGGAAAAATAAAAACGAAATTCCCAATCAAATTCTACAACTACGTAAGTATAATACCACACAAGGAAGTGTGTATTTTAGTAGTAAATCTTTCGAAAAAAATCCGAACGGTTGGAATGATAGTTTAAGAAGTAATTATTACGCATTACCTGCCATTATTCCTCCAATGGAATGGTTAGATCCTATAAAACCACAAGCACCATCTTTAGTTGCTAATGGCAACAATCAGTATACTTTTATTTATAAAGGCGATAAAAGAATGAAAGCATTTGCTATTTATGCCCTTCCTGCAAATGTTGATGAAAAAATACAATATGCTACATTGCTTCAATTAATACAAAGCCGTAATAGTGCTACATACGACAAATCAAACACATTAGCACCAGCAGATAATCGTTTATTTGTTGCTGTTGTAGATATTAATAATAATGTTAGTGAATGGGTTGAAATTAAATAACAAGTACTGAAACT
>JBMLQZ010000328.1:0-1471 GCA_049241285.1 Chitinophagaceae bacterium
TTCCATTGGGCTTTGTTTATTTCAATCGTTAATTAAATACTATTTGTTGAATACTGTTTTATTGTACAAGTGTGCGACGCCATTGGTGTTGAAAGTTGTTTTGCTGTTGACTACCCAAAAAAAATTCTATTTTTTGTACGCAACAAATGTTTGTTTACTAGTTCCTAAGCCATCAATACCTAGCTCTACCACATCGCCTTCTTTTAAAAAGATATTGGGTGTAAAGCCAAGACCTACACCTGCTGGAGTGCCTGTGCTTACAATATCGCCAGGCAATAATGTCATAAACTGACTGATGTATGAAACTAGGTAAGGAATGTTAAAAATTAAATCGTCGGTATTGCCATCTTGCATGATTTTACCATTTAGCGAAAGCCATAAACGAAGATTGTGTGGGTCTGGAATTTCATCTTTAGTAACCAACCATGGACCAATAGGTGCAAAGGTATCACAGCCTTTTCCTTTATCCCAAGTGCCTCCTCTTTCTAGCTGAAACTCTCTTTCACTTACATCGTTATGTAAAGCGTAGCCTGCTACATAATCCATAGCTTCATCTATTTCTACATAGCTTGCTTTTTTACCAATTACAAATGCTAACTCAACTTCCCAATCGGTTTTTACAGAATTTTTTGGAATAATAACATCATCAAAAGGCCCTGTAAATGATGTAGTTGATTTGAAGAATATAATGGGTTCTTTTGGAATAGGTGCATTGGTTTCTTTGGCGTGTTTAGCATAGTTTAAACCAATACAAACAATTTTTGATGGACGAGCAGTTGGTGCACCTATTCTTGTACCAGCTGGCACAATGGGAAAGCTTGCTTGATGCTCTGCTACAATTTTAGCTAATTGATTGATGCCATCGTTGGCAAAAAATGTTTCGTTGTATTCTGGAATAAATGCACTTACATCGTAATTGATTCCGTTTATATGGATGCCTGTTTTTTCGTTGCCTATTGCTCCAAAACGTATTAGTTTCATGGTATTGAAAATTTATTGCTTGTGATATAAATGATTGGGTAATTGATGAATGTGGCTACAACAAAGTTGCTCCATTACTTGCTGTAATTGGGTTTTAGTAATGGCTATGGTATGATTACCTCCTCTATTACCTAACGCTGCAACACCATACATAAAACTTCTTCCCATAAAGGTAAAATCGGCACCTGCAGCCATTGCTCTGGCAACATCTGGTCCTGAACGTAAACCACTATCTACCATAATGGTTATTTTGTTTTTGTAAGATGGAATAATATCTATCATAGAAGCAATGGATGATTGAGCCGCATCTAATTGTCTGCCTCCGTGATTAGAAACAATTACACCATCTAAACCAAGTTGTATAGCCATATCAACATCTTCTGTTGAAGCTACACCTTTTAATACCAATTTTCCTTTCCAAACATCTCTAATGGCTGCAATTTTATTGCGATCTAATTTTCCATTAAATGTTTTATTCATAAATTGCCCA
>JBMLQZ010000329.1:0-5881 GCA_049241285.1 Chitinophagaceae bacterium
AGATAGAGGTAGATTTAGTGATTTATTGAAAGAATTAGATATTCCATATCCTGAATATGGAACTGCTTATACAGCCGATGAAGCTATTGATGTTGCCAATAAAGTGGGATATCCTGTTTTGGTAAGACCAAGCTATGTATTGGGTGGACAAAGAATGCGTATTGTAATTAACGATGAAGAAGTAGAAAAAGCAGTTATTAGTTTATTAAAACATATTCCTGATAATAAAATATTGATTGACCATTTTTTAGATAGATGCCAAGAAGCAGAAGTAGATGCCATTTTTGATGGAGAAAACTTTCATGTAATGGGTGTGATGGAACACATTGAACCAGCAGGTATTCATAGTGGCGATAGTAATGCAGTTTTACCAGCATTTAATCTTACACCCCTTGTTGTTGCAACAATGGAATATTACAGCGAAAAAATTGCAAGAGCTTTAAATATCAAAGGATTAATCAACATACAATTTGCTATTAAAAACGATAAAGTGTATGTAATTGAAGCAAACCCTAGAGCTTCTCGTACAACACCTTTTATTGCTAAAGCATATGGTATTCCTTACCTAAATATTGCTACTAAAGTAATGATTGGTGCAGCCAAATTAACCGATTTTAGTATTGAGAAAAAGCTAGAAGGTTACGCTATTAAAGAACCTGTTTTTAGCTTCGAAAAGTTTCCTGGTGTAAACAAAGAATTAGGACCAGAAATGAAGAGTACAGGAGAGGCTATTCGCTTTATTAAAGATTTAAGAGATCCATACTTTAGAACTTTGTACAAAGAAAGAAGTATGAACTTAAGTAAATAAGGTATCTCTTGCTTTTTTAGGCAATTGATTGTAAATAATAGTGTAAGATTCATCAATCCATTGATACAATTGTTTTGTAGTAACAGAAGCATTGGGTACAATCGTATTCCAATGCTTTTTGTTCATATGATATCCTGGTAAAACACAACTAAAATTCTCCCTTAAAAGCTCTATTTCATCAGGATTACTTTTTACATTAAACTGCAAATGCTCGGTATTTAGCGGCAGTAAAAGAAATATTTTTCCCCCTATTTTAAATACTAAAACATCCGGACCAAAAGGCAAACTTTCTTCAACATTTGGCTTAGAAAGACAGTATTCTCTTATTTGTTCTACATCCATTTTACTAAAGTATAAAAGATACTTACATAAATAGTTTTAAGAATTATTTAATATAAGTTTTTGTTAAGCCAACACATCTCTCTTAATATTATTTGTTTCTTTAATGAAAACGAATAATTATGAAAAAAATTTACACATCTTGTATTGCATGCTTATGCTTTACACAAATGAATGCTCAGTTTAAAACAAGCCAAAAACTGTTAGGTCCATCGTTTGGGATAGGATACTCAAAAGATGAAGTAAAAGGATCGAATGGAAACACTATTAATAAATCTGATTTTATAGGTGTTACAATAGGTTTTAGCAGTATAAAAATGAAAAGTAACAATAAAGGATTTGGTGTAGGACTAAACTATGATTTCAATAAATATGAATCTATAAGTAGTTCTTCTAGCACCGATAGAATTCATACACTTCGATTGTCTATTTTTAATAGAAAATTAATACCTATAAAGGGGAAATGGAATTTTTATTATGATTATGGAGTACTTGGTTCAATGAGTTTTTCAAAACGAAACAATATTTTTCCAACAGTTAGTGAAACTGAAAAAGGAAATATTTATAGAGTAGCCCTATTTTTAAATCCAGGTATTATATATCAAGTAAAAAACAATTTATTACTAGATGCTACTTTCAACAATTTTTTAACGGGCAATATTTCATATGAAAAATTTAAAAGAGAAGATAGTAATGGCTTAAAACAAATTCAAAAGAGAACTTATTTTAGTGCAATTAGCACACTCAGTACCTCTGATTTATTAAGAGGAATGACAATTAGTATTCGTTGGATAATTTAGTCCATAAAAAAGGGTGCAATTAAAAAACTATTGCACCCTTTTTTGAATCATTATTTGCAAAATTATTTTCTAAATCCTCCCAAACCTGGCATTCTTCCACCCATTGGCATTTTATTCATCATACTCATCATTTTTTTCATTTGCTCAAACTGCTTCATAAAGGCATTTACCTCTTCCATATTTTTTCCAGAACCCTTTGCTATTCTTGCTTTACGCCTTGCATCAATCAAATCTGGGTTACTTCTTTCAGCTGGTGTCATACTTTGAATAATGGCTTCTATTCCTTTAAAACTATCATTATCTACATCTACATCTTTAATGGCTTTACCAACACCAGGTATCATACCCATTAGATCTTTTAGGTTACCCATTTTTTTAATCTGCTGTAACTGATCTAAAAAGTCTTGAAAATCGAATTGATTTTTGCGAATTTTTTTCTCTAATTTTTTAGCTTGTTCTTCGTTGTATTGCTCTTGGGCTTTTTCTACCAAACTAGTAATATCACCCATGCCTAAAATACGCTGAGCCATACGGTCTGGATAAAAGATATCCAACGTATCCATCTTTTCGCCACTGCTCATAAACTTAATGGGTTTATTCACAGTGTATTTAATAGAAATGGCAGCACCACCTCTTGTATCACCATCTAATTTGGTTAATACCACACCACTAAAATCTAATCTATCGTTAAATGCTTTAGCGGTATTTACGGCATCTTGCCCTGTCATAGCATCTACCACAAACAATATTTCTGTTGGGTTTACAGCAGCTTTAATATTAGCAACTTCTGTCATCATTACCTCATCTACTGCTAAACGACCAGCAGTATCAATAATTACTACATTTTTATTGGTGGCTTTTGCTTGTTTAATAGCATTTTGTGCTATTTCAACGGCATTTTTATTGTCTCTTTCTGCATAAATATCTACACCTATTTGCGTAGCCAAAACTGTTAATTGATCAATAGCTGCAGGACGATAAATATCGGCAGCAACAACTAATGGACTTTTTCCTTTTTTGGTTTTTAAATAGTTAGCAAGCTTACCAGTAAAAGTGGTTTTACCACTACCTTGTAAACCAGCAATTAAAATAATGGCAGGATTTCCAATAATATTAAATTGTGCTTCTGTTCCACCCATTAATTCGGTGAGTTCATCTTGCACAATTTTGGTCATTAATTGACCAGGACTAATGGCATTAATTACTTTTTCTCCGGTTGCTTTTTCTTTTACTTTATCAGTAAATTCTTTGGCAATTTTAAAATTTACGTCTGCATCAATCAATGCACGTCTAATATCTTTAACGGTATTAGCTACGTTTAAATCATTAATTCTTGCTTCGCCTTTAAGATTTTTAAAGGCCGACTCTAATCTCTCTGATAAGTTTTGAAACATCTGTATATAATTTCAATTCAATACGGTTGAAAAAAAGGCAATCTACTTGTTTTGCCAAAATTGGCTGCAAATATACAGTATGATTGAGTTGATAAAACGAGTTAGATTTTATAGTTTTTGTATCCAAAAAACAATTTACGTATGTGTTGTTTTACTGATGTAATTTGGTTGTAAATGAATTAAAATGAAAAAATTATGAATAGAATTGAAAAAAAGATTTGGTGGCTATGTTTTATTTAATATTATTGCACCCCTACGATCATAGGTAGAAAACGATTTGTAATGAGTAAAAGACAATTATTTACGTTGGAATTTCCTGTAAGATGCTCTCCAACAATTTTGTGGGATTTTTTAAGCACTCCTGCTGGTTTGCAAGAATGGTTTGCAGATAAGGTAGATGAGTGGGAAGGCGTTTTTAGTTTTTCATGGAGTGGTGGCACACCAGATAAAGCCGAAATTATTGATTCGCAAGAAGAAGTATTTATAAGATACCGTTGGCTACATTATGGTAAAACTGAATATTTTGAGTTCAGAATCGAAAAAACAGAGATTTCTAATCAAACAATTTTGGTTGTGAAAGATTTTGCAGAGAAAAACGAAATTAAAGATCAAAGCCAGCTTTGGAATTATCAAATTAAAGAGCTTTTCCATCGTTTGGGTGCATAGCATTCATTAATTCTTGAAAAGCATTTTCAAATAAGTTTACAGCATTATCCCACTCTTGTAGTGGGATTTTTTTTGCCAGTTTAATAAAATTTCTTTCTGACAAATTCACTAAATGAAGTGCATGTAATGGCTGGTAATTATCTGTTTCAAAATAATGATTCCATTGTTGCTCATGAATACAAAACTGCCACTCTTGTTGATGGCTTTGTTGTAAAAGTGCTGTAACAACATGTTGCCATTGCTGTAAATAAATACCACTTAGGTGTAGGGTAACACTAAAACAATTCCCCCACCAAAAAAAAGTTCGAATGGCAAAAATATTGTTCGCCGAAAAATATTTAGGATAATCCATCATTACCCAAGGCAACAACAAATATTGTTCGCCTTTTGCAATTTTAATTTGGCTAACCAGAATTTCTTTGGGTAAAAAATGTTGCTGTTGAAGAATATTTTGATAGTGCAAATAAGTGTTTGAAAATAAATCGCAAACTTTTTGAATGATATTGTTTTTTGTTAAAATAAAATCTGGTTGCATCATCAAATCAAATTCCTTTGATGAAAGCTTTACTTTTACACTATTCATTCAATAAAAATACAAACCTTCTATACGTATTTATAACAAGTGATAAAGAAACTAGACATATTAATCATTAAATCTTTTGCTGGTCCTTTCATTGCCACGTTTCTCATTTCTTTATTTGTATTGATAATGCAGTTTTTTTGGCTGTATATAGATGATTTGGTGGGTAAAGGCTTAGAAATAGCAGTAATTGCAGAACTAATTGTATATGTAGCTGCCAATATGGTTCCTATGGCACTTCCATTGGCGTTGCTATTATCATCTATTATGACGTTTGGTAATCTTGGCGAAACGTTTGAAATAGTAGCCATTAAATCGGCTGGAATTCCATTATTACGCTTTATGCAGCCATTGTTTATATTAACTATATTTATTGGTGGCATTGCGTTTTTATTTGCCAATAATATTATGCCGGTAGCTCAATTAAAATTAGCTACAGTTAAATACAATATCATTGTTTCTAAACCATCTTTCGATATTAAAGAAGGTGTATTTTATAATAAAATTGAAGGATATGTGATAAAACTGGGCAAAAAAGATAAAGACGATAGTACCATTCACAACATTGTTATTTACGAAAGAAATTACGGATTACAAGATAATTTACTAATTGCAGAACATGGCATTATGAGGGTAACACCTGATAAACAATTTTTAGAATTTATTTTAAAAAATGGTGCTAGATATACTGAAAGAGGTCAACGCCAAACTACCAATACCGAATGGATACGTTTAAATTTTAAAGAGTATAAAAAAATATTCGATCTAAAAAGCTTTAACTTAAACAATGCCAAAGACAGTGCTTTTAGATACGACCCTAAAATGTTAAGCATTCGGCAGTTAAATTTCTCAATCGATTCGCTTTCAAAGAATGATAGTTTATATTTTAACAGAGCTAGAATAGAAGTAAGTCCCTATTTTACTTTTACACGTTATGGAGATTCTACTTGGCCAAAATATACTGACTATAAAACCCCCATTCCTTTTCAAAATAGAATTCCAGATAGTTTAAAACTACTTGTATATGAACGTAGTTTAAGTCAACTAAGTGGTGTAAAAAGCAATGCTACTCTTTTATCAGACGATTATACCAGAAGAATGCAAACCATTCGATTACATGAAATAGAATGGCACAGAAAATTTACTTTATCAGTGGCTTGTTTGGTGTTGTTTTTAATAGGTGCACCATTAGGCTCTATTATAAGAAAAGGAGGCTTAGGAACACCATTAGTGTTTGCCATTGTATTCTTTGTAATTTTTCGTGTTTTTCGTATTTTTCGTATTTTGAGTAATT
>JBMLQZ010000330.1:0-2805 GCA_049241285.1 Chitinophagaceae bacterium
TTCACTTCTCCATATTGTTTTAAATCATCCACGTTTACACGTTTTTCACTAGCAACCACACAGTAACTATACGGTTTATTAGCAATTTGTTGCTTAGTAAAGTTCTTAATTTCATCAAAACTTAATTGACCAACTTGTGCGTAAGTATTCTTTCTAATATCATAATCTATACCTAAACGTTGTAATGATAGATAATTAAAAATGACAGATTCATCCGTAATTCTTTCACTTTCAATATCTTTTTTAATAGCAGTTTTGGCATCATCAAACAACTTGTCTGCTTTAGGTAAATCGTTAATTAAATCGTTCATTGATTTAATTGCTTCATTCAATTTATCAGATTGTGTTCCCACATAAGCCATAAAACTATATGGATTTTCTTTCTTTTGTGGTTTTCCATACATAGCAAAAGTAGAATACGCTAATGCTTTAGATTCTCTTATTGTTTGAAAAACAATTCCACTCATAGATCCTGCACCAAAATAATTATTGAAAAGATCAATTGTTGCATTTCTTTTTACATCATAACTATCTGTATTTCTTAACCATCTAATTTCTGCTTGAACCATATCGTAATTAGCAAAAAATACTTGATTAGTTTTTTGCTGTTGCATTACATATTCCATTTTTGCAGCATTGGGTTTAAAGTTTGCTGGCATTGAATGAAGTTGTTGAATAGAAGTGGTAAATGCATTAATATTTAAAGGGCCATAATAAATAATATCATGAGAATAATTGGTTAAATCATGCAAAATGTCTGTAAGTTCATTCGCTTTCATACCCTCTAGTTCTTCTTTAGACAATACATAATTAAATGGATTTTTTGCTCCATAATTGGCATAGTTTACCAATCCATTCATGATGGCTCCTTTATTTAGTTTTGCGTCGTTACGTTGTTTTTGAATTCTTGCAACCAACTTTTTTAAAGCATCTTCATCTGGCTTACAACGTTTTAATACATCTTCTAAAAGTAATACTGCTTTTTCAAAATTTTCTTGTAAACCTGTAACATATATTGTAGTGAATTCTGTTCCAGCATTTACATTAAATGAGCAAGCCAATTTGTAAAACTCTTTGCTTATATCTGCAGCTGCTAATTTATCTGTTCCTAAAAATTGTAAATATTGGGTTGCAGCACTTAAAAACTTATTATTCCAAGTACCCATGTTAAGTCTATAATACAATCTAAAGATTTCATTGTCTTTATTTTGAGAATAGTAAACAGTTGCAGGGCCTACTTTCGACTTTTGAATATCTTTTGTATAATCTAAGAATGAAGGTGTAATGCTGCCAGATTTCACAGACTCAACCTTTTTTAGAAAATCACTAGCAGCATCTCTATTTACATCAATAGGTGTAATGGCAGGCTTAGGAACCTTTACAATATTTTTGTCTTCACCTTTACGCTTATATACAACCACATACCCATTAGTAATGTACTTATTAATAAATGCAACAAGTTCTTGTTTGGTTACAGCACCCATAGCATCTAAAAATGCAGCTCTTTTATCCCACATTTTACCAGCATCTTGTATAAACGAAGTCATAATATCATTTGCTGTGCTGCCAATATCTTTAATCGCTTCTAGCTTATCTAATTTATAATTTGCTGCTGTTGATTTAATTAAACTTTCATCAAAATCACCTTTCTTTAATAGTTCAATTTGTGCCATTAAAAGAGATTTTACCTCGTCTAATGTTTGACCAGCTTTTGGTGATCCATTCGCAACTAAAACACCATAATCTTTCAAATTATAATTATAAGCACCGGCTCTTAATACCTTTTGTTGTTTATTTAGATTTAAATCAATTAATCCGGCTTTTCCATTTGCTAAAATGTTAGCAATTAATTCAACTAAAACACTTTCTTTAAAGCTTAAACTTCCTGGCATTCTCCAAGCAATATTGATGTTTTCTGCTGTTGGTCCAAACACTTCTTTTATTACAGGTTCTGTAATTGGTTTTTCTGGTGCAGGGTTATAAGCAGGTACTGGCTTGGGTTTCCACCATTTAAAAGCAGCATCAATTTTTGCAACAACTTCATCAGGATTTAAATCTCCTACCATAATTAATGCCATATTATTAGGCACATAATATGTGTTGTAGAAATTTTTAATAGCTACTAATGATGGATTTTTTAAATGCTCAATGGTGCCTATTGTACTTTGCTGACCATAATTATGTGTAGGAAAAACACTTGATAACAACACCTCATTTACTTTTCTTCCATCATTATCAAGACTAATGTTTTTTTCTTCGTAAACGGCTTCTAATTCTGTATGAAAAAGTCGTAAAACTGGTGCTCTAAAACGCTCTGCTTGCACCATAATAAATTTATCAATGGCATTTGATGGTATATTTTCTTCATAAACAGTTTCTTCAACCCAAGTATGAGCGTTGGTTCCTTGAGCACCCATTGATGTTAACATTTTGTCGTATTCGTTTGCAATGGCAAACTTTGCTGCAATACCACTTATGCTATCAATTTCATGATATTTTGCTTTTCTTGCAACAGTATCTGAAAATGGAATTTTGTTATAAGCTTCATATAAAGCTTCAATTTTTTCAATAAGAGGTTTTTCTTTAGCCCAATCTAAGCTACCAAATTTATCTGTTCCTTTAAACAATAAATGTTCAAGGTAATGAGCTAGACCTGTATGATTTCTGGGATCATGGTTACTACCAGCTCTTGTGGCAAATAAGGTTTGAATTCTTGGTGTTTTTTTGTTTACACTCAGAATAACAGTTAAACCGTTTGATAAAGTATAAAACCTAGATTTTGTGGGGTCTTGCGTTACAAATTTG
>JBMLQZ010000331.1:0-5892 GCA_049241285.1 Chitinophagaceae bacterium
AGAATTTATTGAAAGTGCTATTGTATTTGACAAACCTTTGATTGTATTAGATAGACCAAATCCTAATGGTTTTTATATTGATGGACCGGTTTTAGACACTGCGTACAAAAGTTTTGTAGGAATGCAGCCTATTCCAATTGTTTATGGAATGACGATGGGTGAATATGCCAAAATGTTAATTGGCGAAAAAATGCTTGACTGGAAATATATTCGTAAGCAAGATAATCTTACATCTTTAGGTGAAATGTTGGGCTTTGAAGAGAGCAGAAAAAATTTTAAACTTACAGTAATAAAATGCAAAAACTACACACATAAAAGTAAATACATATTACCCGTAAAACCTTCTCCAAACTTACCAGATGTTGCAAGCATTTATAACTATGCATCTACTTGTTTTTTTGAAGGAACTACACTAAGTGAAGGTAGAGGAACTGAACATCCATTTAGCATTTTTGGACATCCTACTTTACCCAATAATTTATTTGCATTTACACCTATAAGCAGAGATGGTGCTAAAGAACCTAAATTAAAAAATCAATTATGCTATGGATGGAATATTCATGAATCAGATAAAACGGCTATAGAAAATACTCCTACTAAAATTGAATTACGATACCTACTAAAAGCCTATGAATTATTTCCTGAAAAAAACAACTTTTTTATAAAACCTAAAAGTGGTAAACCAACTGATTATTTTTTTAATAAGCTAGCTGGCAACAATCAATTAATGGAACAAATTATTACTGGAAAATCTGAAGCAGAAATAAGAGCCAGTTGGAAACTAGGCATTGATGCATTTAAGAAAATTAGAAAAAAATATTTATTGTATCCAGATTTTGAGTAAGAAAATTTTTATCCATAAATCTCAAGTAGTCCATTTGGTAAAATAACATGTATTTGTTTCTTTTTTCTGTCAATTTTATCCATCGTTTCTTCATGAAAAGGTATGAGGGCTTCATTGCCTTTATACATTATTTTTAAAAGAATTTGGTGAGGTTGTTCAATTACTTCTTCAATTATTCCAATAGCTTCACCTTCATTAAACAATTCAAACCCTAATAATGAAATGGGGCTATTATTACCGGCTAAGCGTCTAAAATCTGCATCTAATAACCAAACTTGTTTGCCTACTAGTTTTTGAGCTTGTTCTTTAGTACTAACAGTATCAATTTGAACGTATGTCTCATCGGTATTTTTTGCCTTTGAAGACTGTAAAAAATAAGGTAAGTAAGTAGCTTTTAATTCTTCTATAAAAATTGCTTCAACATTTTTTAAAACTAATTTTTTATTTAAGCCATGCTTTATAATTAGCTCACCATTAACGCCAAATGTGGCTACCATTTTTCCAATGTTAATATATTCCATACGTTAAATTATTCTATTGAACAGTTGTTGATGTTTGCTGGTTTTGTGCAAAATGAGCAACAACTAATTTTGCTTTTGCTAAACCTATTACCACAGCAATTTCTGCTTCGGTTTTTGTTTGAATATTTTTTACTGATTTGAACGATTTTAATAAATCAGTAGCTGTTTGCTTACCAATGCCTTTAATATTTTCTAATTCATTTTTAAAGGTTCCCTTACTTCGTTTATTTCTATGAAAAGTAATTCCAAACCTATGCACTTCATCTCTAATTCTTCTAATAAGTTTTAAACTATCGCTATCCCAAGGTAATTTGAGTGATTCACTATCGCCTGGAAAAAATATTTCTTCTTCATTTTTTGCTAAACCAACCACTACCATTTTTCCTAGTAAATTCAATTCTTTTATGGCTTCCATAGCACTACTAAGTTGCCCCTTTCCTCCATCAATAATTACCAATTGTGGTAACGACTTTTCTTCTTCTAACAATCTTTTGTAACGCCTGTAAACCACTTCTTTCATGGTTGCAAAATCGTTGATTCCTTGAACCGTTTTAACGTTGTAATGGCGATAGTTTTTGTTACTTGGTAATCCATCAATAAAACAAACCATTGCACTCACAGGATAACTACCCTGAAAATTAGAGTTATCAAAACATTCAATATGCACTGGTGTAAATTGCATTTGAAAATATTGTTGCAATTCGTATAAAACATTCTTTTTTTCCCAATCAGATTTTCCTTCTAAATGTAAAATTTTCTTCTTTCTAATTTCTTCTTGATAATAATTTACATTTTTTAAAGAGAGGTCTAATAATTTCTTTTTATCACCAGCTTTGGGTATTGTAATAGTACAATCTGGATTAGCAATTTCAATTTCAAACGGAACAATTATTTCGTTACTAATGCTGTTAAATTGTTGTCGTAAAGTATGCACAGCAAAGCTCAGCACTTCAATATCTGTTTCATCTAATTTGGTTTCTAATTGTACGGTATGAGTTTGTACAATAGTGCCATTTTGCACCATTAAGTAATTTACATAAGCTGTTTGAGCATCTTTTAAAATAGAAAACACATCTACATTGGTTAAGTGCTTGCTAACTACTACACTTTTGGCTTGATAATTTTCTAAATGCTCAATTTTTTTTCGCATTAATTCTGCTTTTTCAAACTCCATAGCTGCTGCATAAGTTTGCATGACTAATTTGTATTTTTGAATAACAGAACCAAGATTGCCCTTAAGCATATCTCTCATTTGCTGTATGCCATCATTATAATCTTCTAAAGTTTGTAGCCCCTCACATGGGCCTTTACAGTTGCCAAGATGATATTCTAAACACACTTTAAATTTTCCTTTTTGAATATTATTTTCTGTTAAGGGCAATTTGCAAGTACGTAATGGAATATATTGTTTAATGAACGTAATTAACTCTCTTACTTTACCAGATGAGGTAAAAGGCCCCAAATATTCTGAACCATCATTGTATTTTGAACGTGTTAAAAATATTCGTGGAAACGGTTCTTTTTTTATAACAATGTAAGGATAGGTTTTATCGTCTTTTAAATTGATATTAAATTTAGGTTGATACGTTTTTATTAAAGCATTCTCTAATAAAAAAGCATCTTGTTCACTATCTACAATGGTAAATTCTATACTAGCAATTCTTTGTACAAGTTCATGTGTTTTGTAACTGGTAAAAGCTTTTGAAAAATATGAGCTTACACGTTTACGCAAACTTTTTGCTTTGCCTACATATAACAAAGTTTGAGCATCATCGTAATACTTATAAATACCAGGTTCTACAGGTATGGTGTGTGCTATTTTTTGAAACTGTTCTTGTGTCATTTTAAAAGTAATCTGGTAAATAGAGTAAACAACATTATTCGTTCCAGTTTACGTATTGTTGACTAGTAGCTGTTTTGCCTTGTTTTTTTAAGATAGTTGTTGTAATTAAAAAACTTTTTCCAGCCTTCCAACTATATTGATGAATGATGCTTGAATCTGCATCATCTTGTATAGATTTTATAAATATTCTTTTTACCGTATTTTTTTCATTATCCAATAAAACATCAATGCTTTTTACGGGTAAATCTTTTTGAGAGGTTGTATAATTTAAAGTGATGCTTTTGGTAGATAAATCATTAAACACATTCTCTGAATAATGCTGCTTCATTGCATTTGAACGAATATCGAACTGTGTAAAAACATTGGCTACTTGTGCAAATTCTGTAGTAGAAATTACTGTTGAATCTTTTTTATTTTGATCATTTGTTTTAATACGATAAATAAAATAAGGTGTAGCTTTAACCTGCTGAATTTCATTCTGAAAAAATGATTTTATATCAAAAAAAGTGGTGGTATCTACATTAGATTTTTCTACCGAAGGTTCATGTGCATTTTTACACCCATTCAACAAAATAAAACAAATAAACACTGCAAAAATTATTGGCTTCATTTTGCAAAACTATCTATTCAATAGAAAAAAATTAAGTTTTATTTGAATTATTAGAATGGTTGAATAATGCCAATTCTAACTCCATAATCCCAACGGTATTCTTTTATAGGATATATATCGTTATAAGTAGGTAAATGTTGGTAACGAATTTGCGGACCGATATAGATTTTTTTATGTTTAAACTGGTAGCTAATATTAAGATCAGCACTTGTGTTTATATTAAACTGCCTAAAAAATGGCTCAGCATCGGCATAATATTTATAATCAGTAGAAATAATGTAAGCGTTTTTATTTAAGGTTAATGTTGGTTGAATAGAAACTCCTGCATTAATACCCAAACGTTTACCACGTAAAAGCTGTAATTCAACACCAACTGGAATAGAAATTTGATATAATTTATTATCTAACATGGTTTCTGAATTACCCGTATTATTTCCATAACCAGTAAATACGTTAACAGAATCTAGTCTATTGTTTTGAATGATTGCAATAGTTGCTACACCATAAGATTTAAATGCATCAATATAATATTGACGAACATTAAATTGCAAACCTGTACGAATTTGAATTCTAGAAGAGGCAGCATAAATAACCCCAAAACCAAACTCAGTACCTAATGCTGGTTTATGACGAACCAATGTATTTACAGAATTAGTAACATTGGGTGCTAATGGTGCATTTGGAGCATTTCGTGAAAAGTTATTTCGTTGTTTATCATCTTCTAATTTTCTATAGCTAACTGAAGGTGTTGCATATATCTGATAGCTCCATCTTTTCTTATAAGCACTTTTGCTTTTGTTTAAAGTTGTACTATTTGAGAACAATTCGCTAAACTCTGAAAAATCTAATTGGTTGTTTTGCAACAAATCTTTTTCGTGAATAAACAATGTATCTAATCTTAAATCCGCTTTCTTTTCTACTGAAGTATTTATGTTGGTTGTTTGCGTTTCATTGCTTGCAAACACTGAATTATCATCTTGAACTGAACTACTTGAAAATGTTGTTTTACTTTTTTCAATATCCACTTTTACAGTAGATTGTATAGTTTGTTTTCGAGTATCACTTATAAGTTCAATTTCATTTTCTGACTTTATTTCTTCATTTTTAATATCTAAATCAATTACTTGTATAGCATTTTGATTTTGAACGAGGTTTTGCTGTTGTTTGAACTCAGCAAACGTTTTAGCAGTAATTTCTGCAATAGATGTTCTATTACTTAGTTTATCATGTATATGTTCTTGCTGAGAAATTTGTTGTTGAATTTGCTTTTGCTTATACACACTATCTTGGTATTGCAACTTAGCCAAAATATTTTCTGGGGGATAATTTAATAACGTAGCAACTGTAAGAGAAGAAATAATTAAAAACGCAATAATTGATAATGCAGGCCAAGACTTTTTTGTTTGAATTTGTTTTGATACGTTATTCCAAACAGCATCAGAAGGATACAACTTGTGGTCATTGACCTCTTGTTGTAAGAACCGCTCAAAATTTTCTATATCAAATTCGTTTTTCATGGCATGGAATATCAAAAACTATTTTTTTGCAATTGCCAACTGCTGAAATTTTTCCTTTGGCGGTTCAATAATTCTTTTTTGTATTAAAATATTTTCTAGCATTGCTTTGGCTCTTGTGTATTGACTTCTACTGGTACTTTCTCCTATATCTAATAATTCTCCTACCTCTTTATGACTATATCCTTCAATAGCATACAGATTTAATACCGTTCTATAACCAATTGGTAATAATCTTATGCAATCAATTACTTGTTTTGCTTGCATAATAGATGCAATTGATTCTTCTTTAACCTGTAAATAAAAAGCATTGTCAATATCAACATGATCATTGAACTTTTTATTTCGTTTTAAAACGTTGATACAAGTGTGTACAATAATTCTTCTTATCCAACCCTCAAATGCACCTTTATTTTGAAATGTATGCATTTGAGAAAACACTTTTACCAACCCTTCTTGCAACATATCTTCTGCATCTTCTCTGTTTTGTGCAAAACGATAACATACACTTAGCATTTTAGAACTGTATTGATTATACAATTCTCTTTGTGCCAAGGGAT
>JBMLQZ010000332.1:0-8930 GCA_049241285.1 Chitinophagaceae bacterium
ATTTAGAAGGACAAAATGTTGAGTTAATGGCTAATAGTGATAATGTATTAAGAGGCGGCTTAACACCTAAGCATGTTGATGTTCCTGAATTATTAAAACATACTTTGTTTGAAGGTATTGTTCCGAAAATTTTATCTGGTGATGATATTGGAAATAACCAATACAATTATCCTTGTTCGGTGCCAGATTTTGGCATTAATAAAGTAGCATTAAATGGAAATAGACATGCTTCAACGGCACAATCGTTCGAAATAATTATTGCTACCGAAGGTGGAGCTGTTGTAAATAGTAGCAGCAATAGTTTTATTTTAAAACAAGGAGATGCTATGGCTGTTTTACCAGGAGAAAGTTATACTATTGACGCATCTGCAAAATGTATACTTTTTAAAGCATTTGTTCCATAATATGTATGTTTATACACAACAATAGTAAAACTCAAACTATATTTGCTTGCTTTTTAAACTTACATTTGAATAACGTTTAAATAGTTTGTATTTATTAAATATACCGTAATGAAATTGAATAAAAGTGTTATACTCTCTTTAGTTGTTTTGGTAATTATTTCTGCAGTTTACAGAATTGTTCCTAACCGTCCGTTGGGTTTTGCTCCACAATTGGCAATTGCATTGTTTAGTGGTGCATTATTTCAAAACAATAAAAAGTGGGCGTTTGCTATGCCATTATTTTCTATGTTGCTAAGTGATGGTTTATACGAGTTGTTATATATGAATGGATTAAGTTCTATCAAGGGTTTTTATAGAGGTCAATGGCAAAATTATTTACTAATTATTGCTACTGCATGTTTTGGTTTTGCAGTAAAAATGAATAAAATAAGTAGCATTGTTTTAGGTGGTTTTTTTGCATCAACTGCTTATTTTATTGTTTCAAATTTTCTAGTATGGATTAGTGGTGGTGGATATCATAGACCAATTACTATTGATGGATTTATACAATGCTATGTAGATGCCTTACCATTTTATACGGGTAGTTTATTAGGAACTGCTTTTTTTGCAGCATTATTATTTGGTGGAATGTTTATCATAGAAAAGTCACAGGTTCAAAACCGAATTGCATAATTTTAGAATACTCAAATTTTAATATCAATCTCAACTGAGCAAGTTGAGATTTTTTATATCTATAACTTGGCATTTGTATTTCAGATGAGATTCTTAAATTGACTATTTTCTCGATGAATTCATTTTATGAGTATTAAAAGATTTTATTTAACTATTTAGAAAGCCCTATTTTTCAAATTCAATGTATTAGAATCATGTATAAATCAGTTTTAATATTGTATCTCACCATTTTTGGTTTATATATTTTATTCACTAGACAACCAGATTTTTTTGATGGTGAAAAAACTCCAGCAAAAGTTCATTTTGTATATGATACAACTTCAAAAACAAATAAAGCTTACGCCATATTTAATATTGTTAATAAAACCTATCAAGTACCAATTGATACTCTTTTTAATTCAGTATTAGAAAATGAAAGTGTTACAGTTATTTACGAATCTGAGAATCCTAATAAAGCCAAAATGTATACTTTTTATGGATATTGGATTACTTGGCAAGAACTAGTTGCTTCCATTATTTTATGTATTGTTTTGTTTCAAATTGCCGTTGGAATTACCAATAACCCAACACCTGAAGCAGTTTTAGAACAACTTACTGATATACCAAAAAAGAAAAGAAAATATACCGATTAGTTTTACATTTAATGCTAAAAGTTATCCCTAAATTATTTCAGATAAGTCAATCTTAGTATGTCTAACCTTATTGAACGAAAAGAAAATAACTGCTTAAATTGTAATGCTATAGTTCAAGGTCGTTATTGTCATGTTTGTGGTCAAGAAAATGTTGAAATTAAAGAGAGTTTTTTTCACCTCGTAACACATTTTATTTACGATGTAACTCATTTTGATAGTAAGTTTTTTTATACATTAAAATATCTTTTGTTTAGACCTGGTTTTCTGGTAACAGAATATATGAGTGGTAGAAGAAATACGTACTTGAATCCTATTAAAATGTATGTGTTTACATCAGCCATTTTCTTTATCATCTTTTTTAAATTTACAGATTTTAATGGGTTTGGAAAACTAGATGCTGATGATGTTCGAAAACAAAAAGCAGTTCAGAATTTGCACTTTTTAGATAGTATTTATGCCGACACAAAAGATAGTGCTTACGCAATATCGATAGATAAATTAAAAAATAAATTTTACAAAGAGATTGCAGAAATTGAGAACAAAGAAATACAAGAGAAACGTAAAAGAAAAAAAATAATTACAGACTCATTAGTAACATTTGAAGATGTAAAAGCAGACTTTGAACAAGAAAAATCAGATACTGTACAAAACGCCGATACCGTTAATATGATGTTCTCTCAAACACCTAATAATATTAAAAACGAAATTGAATATAGAAATTATCAAAATAGTTTGCCAAAAAGTAAAAGAGATAATTGGATTCAACGAAAATCATTGGAAAAATTTTTTTCTTTAAAAGGGAAAGGATTGCTTGAATCAAAAGACTTTTGGAGAATTGTTGGGGATAGGTTTATACACTCATTTCCACAAATGTTTTTTATTTCTTTACCATTTTTTGCACTTCTATTACAAATACTGTATGGAAGAAATCGCTCAATGTTCTATGTAAATCATCTAATTTTTTCAGTATACACATATATTACCACTTTTGTAATTACGCTAACTTTAATTTTAGTAGGTGCTGCAAATGAACAGTATGATTCTTCATTAGTTGGACTAATTCAATTCTTGTTATATCTCAGTATTTTTTATCATTTGTATAAGTCGTTAAGAAATGTTTATCAAGAAACAAGGCTTAAAACAATTATCAAATTCTTTCTGTTAAATGTTGGCTCATTAATATTTATTTCCATTCTTTCAGGTATTTTTTTAGTACTTACTTTTTTTAAAGTATAAATCATTAACAAATGCAACAAACGGTAGCAGAAGCTTTTTTAGGATTAGTGAAAATTATGGATGAGCTGAGAGAAAAATGTCCTTGGGATAAAAAGCAAACTATACATACACTTCGTCATTTAACCATAGAAGAAATGTATGAACTTGCCGATTCCATTACAGCCGAAGATTGGCAAGGCATTAAAGAAGAATTAGGCGATGTAATGTTGCACCTTTTGTTTTATAGCAAAATTGCTACTGAACAAAATCAATTTACCTTACAAGATGTATTAGAAACTGTTAGTAAAAAATTAATACATAGGCATCCTCATATATATGGTAATGTTACTGTTGCAAATGAAGAAGAGGTGAAAAAAAATTGGGAACAGTTGAAATTACAAGAAAAAGGTAAAGCTAATAAAAGTGTTTTAAGTGGAGTTCCATCATCGTTACCTGCTGTTGTAAAAGCTACTAGAATACAAGAAAAAGCCAAGCAAGTTGGTTTTGAATGGGATATTATTGAAGATGTTTGGAAGAAGGTAGAAGAAGAGATTAGCGAATTAAAATCAGCTATTTCAGAACAAAATCAACAACATATAGAAGAAGAATTTGGTGATGTTTTATTTAGTCTAATAAATTATGCACGTTTTTTGCAAGTAGATGCAGAAGGTGTTTTAGAAAAAACCAATCAAAAGTTCATGTATCGATTTCAACAAATTGAAAAAGTAGCATCAGAAGAAGGGAAACAACTTACAAACATGACTTTAGCTGAAATGGATGCTATTTGGAACAAGGTAAAAAAACAAAATAAATAAACTGCATGCAATTGATTCCTAAAGCAATTTTTAAACATAGTTTTTTAGTAATCATTGCTGCATGGTTATTTACTATTTCTTTTATAGTTAGTAATTATTGGTTATATAATGCCACGCCATTAAAAGTTAAAAATAGAATTGAAAAAAAGATTGCCGTAACTGAGAAAGCAATTGAGCAAAATATACAAGATACTGCATTGCTTCAATCATTAATTTCTGACAGTAGCTCTTTGTCAAAAACGGAACTTTTTAAAAAGAAATACGGGTTTTATGTATACGTGTTGAATGATGTGGGTAGCCCAATTCTTACTTTTTGGAATAATAATTTGTATAGTATTAGTACAACTGAATTAATGTATAAAGATGGTTGTTATAGCACTATACATCAAAACGGGCATTTTGAGTTAATCAAAAAAACATGCACTGTTCAAAATAAGAAAGTTATAATTATAGCTACCATTCCCATTTTGTGGGATTATTTTATTCAAAATAAATATTTACAAAAAGATTTTGATGGATATGCCGATTTAGATGAACAATATGAAATAACAGATGATGCACAAGGCTTGCCTGTTTTGAATAGTAAGGGCGAAAAACTATTTCATATCAAAGAAAAAGATGGGCATAATTATGCACAATATGATGTGTTTACTATTTTATTAAGATTGTCTAGTATCATATTGTTAATACTATTCTTAAATAGAACTTCAGTTGAAATTGTAAACAATATAAGTGCAGTAAAAGGATTTTTATTTTTATTCATTAGTGTTTGTTCCATTCGTTTCATAACCTATCATGTTTCTTTCCCTTTCGATTTTTCTCGTCTAAGCCTTTTCGATGCATCTATTTATGCTTCAAACTTTTTACATCCTTCACTGGGCGATTTATTTGTAAATAGCATTTTGCTTTTTTGGTTAGTAGGCTTTTTTAAATTCACCGTTTTTGCAGCCCCACACATACATCAGTTTGAAGCAAGGATTCAAAAAAATAAATCTATACAATTTATTAATTTAACGCTGCTGGTGTTAATAGGTTTTGCATTTGCAAATACAGCAGCTAGTTTGGTTACTGATTCTAAAATTTCTTTTGATGTATCTAAGTTCTTTAGCTTAAATGTGTATAGTGTTATCAGCTTAATTATTCTTACTTTTTTTGCACTTACTTTTTTCCATCTTTCGCATATTTTACTAAAACCACTAGTAATTAACCATACACCATTGTATCAACAGTTACTAGCAATTACAATTAGTGGTTTGGCTTACATTAGTATTCGTTTTAACGATATTAATGTTGGCGTACACTTATTAGTAATGTTATGGTGTGTTTTGTATGTTATCATAGCAAATTATCGAAAGCAAGATTTTGATTTATCTATTCTAAAATCTACATTTTTTATTTTTTGGATCATATTTTTTGCTCTATCATTTACTAGTCTTGTAACTTATGAAAATGCCTCTGTTGAGTGGGCTCAACGAAAAAAAATAGCAGAAAGGTTAGTGTTACAAAATGACCCAAATGGAGAAAATATTTTAAGTATTGCATTAAGCAATGTAGACAATAAGTTGCTTGTAAAAAACTATGATAGATTGCAATTTGAATTTGCCAATCATTTTATAAAAGACAGTATTATTAACGAAAATTTTTCAGGTTATTTAAATCGATTTGAAACAAGTATTTATACCTACAATCATTTGTTACAACCTATTTTTAATGACGATTCTACTACGTTTTATCAATTAAATAGTTTTACTGAAAATAGATCAACTCTTAACAATATTACAGGCTTATATGCTTATGAAACCAGTAATAATGAGCTGCATTATATTTATAAAAAACCAATAGTTGATGGAACCAATACTTTAGGTTACTTGTTTATTGTTGCCAAACCAACGGCTTATAAAAGTGAAGCTTTATATCCATCATTATTTAGTCAAACTCAAGAAACAAATGGTGGTGAATACAGTTCTTATGCTTATGCTGTTTATGTAAATAATAAACTTCATCATAAACAAAACGAATACACTTTTCCTTTAGTGGTAGATAAACGAATGGTAAGTGCTTTTGATTTTGTGTTGAAGAAAAATGGTAACGTAAGTGAATTGTGGTATAATGGTGGATCGAATAAAACTGTTGTAATTGTTAAAGAAGTAAGAACGAGTATAGAAGTAGTTACTTTATTTGCTTACTTGTTTTTTACCATTTTAATGGTAGTGTTATTTTTTCATGCATCAAGCTTTTTGTTGCGAACAAAATTTAGTAAGCAATCATTTTTATCCGTTTTTAAATTAAGCATACGATCACAAATTCATACTACAATTATTTTTGTGAGCATCTTTTCTTTTTTAATTATTGGTGCTGCAACAATTACATTTTTTGTTGATAGGTTTAATAAAAACAATCAAGAAAGATTATCTAAAACTATTGATGCTGTTGCTGTTGAAATTGGTAATAAGCTTACACAAGTGCAAACTCAATTGATTTTTGATGATGTAGCCACCATTAATGATGTTGGCTTTGGAAGCAACTTTGAAAAAAGAATTGCTGAAGTTGCAGCCATCTATAATTCTGACATCAATTTTTATAGTGCAAATGGTAGCCTATTAGCTACTACACAAAGGCATATTTATACCAAGCAATTACTGAATAATAAAATGAATGCTAATGCATTTTATGAACTTAATGCAAATAGAATTAGCAAGTTTATTCAGCAAGAATATATTGGCAAGCTAAAATATTTGAGTATTTATGCTCCTGTTGTTGATGATTTGGGTAATGTGTATGGTTATTTGAATATTCCATATTTGAATTCGCAATTAGAATTAAATAATGAAATTTCTAGTTTCATAGCTACTATTATAAACTTAAATGCATTTGTATTTTTACTTGCAGGTGCAATTGCTTTTTTATTAACAGAAAGAATTGTTGATTTGTTTGGGGTTATTACCGAAAAAATGAGAGACGTAAACATTGGTAGACATAATGAAGAAATTGCATGGTATAGAAATGACGAAATATTAGCATTGGTTACTGAATATAATAAGATGGTTCGTAAGCTGGAAGTAAGTGCACAAGCTTTAGCAAGGAGTGAAAGAGAGGTTGCTTGGAGAGAAATGGCAAGGCAAGTAGCACATGAAATTAAAAATCCACTTACTCCCATGAAATTGAGTATTCAGTACTTGCAAAAAGCTATTGATAATAATGCACCAAACACAAAGGAACTATCTCAAAAAGTTGCTAGAACATTAATTGAACAAATTGATCAATTAGCCAAGATTGCTGGTGATTTTTCGCAGTTTGCTAACATTGGCAATCCATTGTTAGAAAAGGTAAATGTTACTGATATTTTATCTAACATAGTATACTTGCATCAACATCAAAATGTTGTAGAAATAAACCATTTTATTGAAGAAGGAAACTATGTAACTATTGCAGATAAAACACAATTAAGTAGGTTATTTACGAACTTGGTAAAGAATGCTATTGAAGCAGTTGATGAAGTAACTATTTGTAAAATTGATATTCATCAAACCAATAAAAATAATGGTATTGTTATAACTATTTCCGATAATGGAAAGGGCATTCCTTTAGATGTAATTGATAGAATATTTACGCCGAATTTTACCACCAAAACTTCTGGTACAGGTTTAGGTTTAGCTATTTGTAAGGGTATTGTAGAAAAAATGAAAGGCACTATTCAATTTACAACTGCTGCTGAAAATGGTACCACTTTTGAAATTTGGTTGCCCATTATTAATCAGGAATAAACTTCGTTATTTTCAATTAATTTATTATTACAATTGATTAATTACTTTATTGAAAAGTTTGATGAAAATGATTGTTTGGTTTAATTAGTTGAGCAAAGTTGATACCGTTGAAAAAATAGCCCTGATTGAAGTGAAAAGCCCACAACAAAGCTTTGCTTTGTGAGGACTTGTAACGAAAAGCGGGTACAGTGTTGATAAAAGAACTTTTGTTTGGCTACTACTTTTTTAAATAACAATAGTTTAATGCATGCGTAACATGAATATCATGAATTTTGTGTAAACACTAGCTTTCATGCAGCAATTATTATCGTCTCAACAGTTTGGAAAAGATTTTTTATGGGGTGTTGCAATTGCCGCTGCACAAAATGAAGGTGCCTATAATGTAGATGGAAGAGGCCTTTCAATTTGGGATATTTTTGCCAGAAAATCGGGTAAAATAAAAGGCGGCGATAAGCCTTATCATGCATGTGATTTTTATTACAGATACAAAGATGATTTGTTATTAGTAAAGGCTTTAGGATTTAAAGTGTTTAGATTTTCTATCTCATGGAGCCGCATTTTGCCAGAAGGAATAGGTCGTGTAAATAAAGATGGTATTGCATTTTATCATCGCTTAATTGATGAATGTTTGCAACTAGGTTTAGAGCCATATGTTACTTTATATCATTGGGATTTGCCTTATGTTTTAGAAAAAGAAGGAGGTTGGGCAAGCCATCAACTCATTAAATGGTTTAACCGTTTTGTAACCGTTTGTACCACTGAATTTGGCGATAAAGTAAAGAATTGGATTGTATTAAATGAGCCAATGGGTTTTACTAGCTTAGGTTATATGTTGGGAAAGCATGCTCCTGGAAAAATAGGCTTAGATTATTTTTTGCCTGCTGTTCATAATGCAGCTTTAGCACAAGCAGAGGGTGGAAGAATTATACGAAGTGAAGTGCCTAAAGCTCATATTGGCACTAGCTTTTCTTGCAGTGAGGTTATGCCTTACACCAATAAAGATGCAGATATACAAGCAGCAAAAAGATTAGATATACTTTTAAATAGATTATTTATTGAGCCAACATTGGGTAGAGGCTATCCACAAGAAGAAGGCTTTGCATTGTTAGATAAAATTCAATTATACAATAAGGCTTGGAAGTATACCGATAAACTAACTTTTAACTTTGATTTTATTGGTATACAAAACTATTTTGCTCTTACTGTAAAACATAATCCATTAATTCCTTATTTACAAGCAAGTGAAGTAAAAGCAGCTACACGTAAAGTACCACATACTGCAATGGGATGGGAAATTAATGCCGATAGTTTTTATAGAATGATTAAGCGTTTTTGGTTGTATGGTACTGTAAAAGAAATTATTGTTTCTGAAGGCGGTGCTTTTTTTAAAGATGAATTAGTGCATGGCGTTGTAAACGATGCTCAACG
>JBMLQZ010000333.1:0-2134 GCA_049241285.1 Chitinophagaceae bacterium
CAACACGGTGGGACGAAATTTGTACAGTACAATAAATCATTATTCATGTAAGACTTGCAATTTGTAACTATTGTAACCTTATTTTTACGCTATGAAGCCAACCGTAAAAAACATCATTTTCGATTTAGGAGGAATATTTTTATCGCTTAATTACCAGCTTACAAAAGATGCATTTATAGCTTTAGGCGTAAAAGATTTTGATGAACATTTTACCCAACACCATGCAAATGATTTGTTTGAAAGATTAGAAAAAGGGGAAATTTCGGAAAGCGATTTTTATGATGAATTAAGGCAAGCTACAGGTTTACAAGCAAGCAATGAAGCTATTAAAACAGCTTGGAATGCAATGTTGTTAGGATTTATTCAAGAAAAAATTGAATGGCTAAAAGCAATTAAACAACGATATAATGTGTATTTGTTTTCAAATACCAACCAAATTCATTACGATGCTTTTATGGATTTGTATGTAAGAGATATTGGAACCAATGACTTTAATACACTTTTTATAAAAGCCTATTATTCTCAATATATGGGTTTAAGAAAACCTTATGCAGATTCGTTTATGCACATTATTAATGAACAAAATTTGAATGTAGCAGAAACTTTGTTTATTGACGATACAGAGAAAAATATTGTAGCTGCCAACGAATTGGGACTTCAAACCATTTTACTTTTAGCACCACAAACAGTATTAGATTTAGATTTGTAGCTGCAACTAACTTTTAACTTCTTCAAAATCAATGTATTCGTCGTTGCTATTATTGCTAGTAGTTTGTTTTTGAATGGGTTCTTGTTTAGGGATATTAGAAAATGGTGTTTGTTGAAATGGCGTCTCTTGAAATGGTTGTTGGTCTTGCATTTGACGCATATTTTTTTTCATAGCACTAACAGTTCTGCTAATGGGTATCACAAATTGAAAAATGAAGCGATACAATAAATAAATTACAAAGCCCCAAAGTAAATATTTTAACATAAGGTTGTAAAGATAAATGTGTATAACAATTATTATGACAGTTTTAGCATGTGATTAACGGTTTTACACCAAATAAATATTGGTTTTGTGCAAAAAATAACCTGTATTTTAAACGTAGGCATATACATTTGCACAATTTATTTTTTTAGTTCCATCAGCGAACAGAACGTACAAGAGTGCGACGCAACAAAAGCCTCATGCATGTTTTACAGCTGGTTAACAAAGCCTTACCATGCCTAAAGACAACTCTATTCAATCGGTTTTAATTATTGGTTCTGGTCCAATTATTATTGGACAAGCTTGTGAATTCGACTATTCTGGCTCTCAAGCAGCACGTAGTTTAAGAGAAGAAGGAATTGAAGTGATTTTGATTAATAGTAATCCTGCTACTATTATGACCGATCCTATGATGGCAGATAAAGTGTATTTATTGCCATTAACGCCAGAAAGTATTGAGCAAATTTTACAAGAAAACAAAATTGATGCAGTTTTACCTACCATGGGTGGACAAACCGCTTTGAACTTGTGTAAAGAGGTAGATGAACTAGGTATTTGGGAAAAATATAATTGCCGTATGATTGGTGTTGATATTGCAGCCATTGATACAGCAGAAGATAGAGAACAATTTAGGCAATTAATGGTGAAAATTGGGGTAGCTGTTGCACCTAGTCATGTAGCTAATAGTTTTTTAGAAGGAAAAGAATTTGCACAAAAAATTGGATTTCCGTTGGTAATTCGTCCTTCATTTACTTTAGGTGGAACTGGAGGAGGATTTGTACATAGTAAAGACGAATTAGATGCTGCTTTAGAACGTGGTTTAAAAGCTAGTCCAATACATGAAGTATTGGTAGAAAAAGCTGTTTTAGGTTGGAAAGAATATGAGTTAGAATTGTTGAGAGATAAAAATGATAATGTTGTAATTATTTGCACGGTAGAAAATTTAGATCCAATGGGTGTGCACACAGGTGATAGCATTACAGTAGCACCTGCCATGACATTGAGTGATACAGCTTATCAAGATATGCGTAACCAAGCCATGTTAATGATGCGTAGTTTGGGTAATTTTCAAGGAGGTTGTAATGTACAGTTTGCACAAAATCCTGCAACAGAAGAATTAATTGCAGTAGAAATTAATCCAAGAGTAAGCCGTTCATCTGCATT
>JBMLQZ010000334.1:0-9875 GCA_049241285.1 Chitinophagaceae bacterium
ATTACCAACTTTGTTGATGTTGGAAGATTTAATATTAAACCTATTGATGCTTTTAGGAAAGTAATTGCCCCTAATGGAGAGAAAATACTAGTACACGCAAGTAACTTTAGAAAGGTAAAACGAGTGAATGATGTTATGTATGTTTTTGCAAATGTTCGTAAAGTTTTGCCTGCAAAATTGTTAATGGTTGGTGATGGCCCTGAAAGGCATGTATGTGAAGAATTGGCAAGGGAATTGGGTATTGTTGACGATGTGCGATTTTTAGGTAAACAAGAACAAATTGAAGAAATATTAGCCGTTAGTGATTTGTTTTTATTACCAAGTGAATATGAAAGCTTTGGGTTGGCTGCATTAGAAGCAATGGCGGCAAAAAACATTGTTGTAAGTACCAATGCTGGTGGATTACCAGAAATTAATGTGCAACATGTTACTGGTTTTATGGCTAATGTTGGCGATGTAGCTGCTATGAGTGATTTTGCTATAGAGGTGTTACAAGATGATGTTAAACTGCAAACAATGAAAGAAGCTGCCTATAATCATGCAAAGGGTTTTGATATTGTAAATATTGTGCCTTTATATGAAAAATTGTATAGCAGATTTTGTAGAATGGAAGTACCTTGTATAGAGGGTATTTAACTTTTGGCTACTAACTTAAAAGCTGTTTTAATAAAGGTGGCAATGCCTATATGTTTTAAAGCGTTTACAAGAAGCTGTTTTGTGATACTTTTATCGGTATTTGTAAAAAGTTGTTTTATTAAACCAAATGCAAGTCTATAACCTTGTTTAGCTATACTGTGATTGAGTAATGCCGGTATGGTTGCAACTACAGTAGCTTTAATTACTGCTTTTGGAAACTGTTCTAATAACTTATACAAATTGGCCTCAGATTCTTTTATATTTTTCTTACTGGTATTTATAGCTAATTGTAGTTCTTGTAATGTTTGTATAGGTTGTTTATGTTGCTGCATCTTCATTATTTTCAAATGATTTATCAAAAAACTTTTTTACAATTACGTTGGCTATCAATGGCTCAATAACAGTGTTTTTAATTCTGAACAAAATAGCCGTTATAATTACATAAAAACTTGCTACAATAGCAAAGCCTATATATAAGCTTTCAAAAATGTTTGCAAAAAAATATCCAGCCATAATACTAAAGAATAGTAGTATAAAAAAACCTAGTAATGCCAATATTAAACTAGTAAAAAGAAGTGCAATTAATTGCGACATTTTTTCAACTAGTTGCATTTTAAACAATTGCAATCGTTGTTTCACATACCCTTCTAATTGCTCTTTGCTTTCAGAAAAAAAGGTATTTTGCTCAGTAGTGCTTGTCATGTGCTTTAGCTATTCGAATTTGCAGATTTACGTTGCTCAAGCTGTTCTATATACGCTTTGCCTTTTGCAATAAGTGCATCAAGTTCAGCATCCAAATCATTGGCCGTGTTTTGAACGTCTTTTCCTAAATCATTTGCTGCATGCTTCATTTTTTCTATTACTTCTTTTCCTTTTTCGCTATTTGCCAACAAAGCCAAAACTGCACCAGCTGCTGCACCTAGAATAAGTCCGCCTAAAAATTTTTGATTATCTGACATACAATTTTTTTAAATGAATTAAATACATTTATATCGTTAACTTACAAGAATAAAGCCAAAGGCATTTGTATGGAAAACAGGCAAGATTATAAATTGAATAAACATGTATTTCTAGTTATTATTATTGTTTTTGGACTTTTATTATTATGGACATTAATACAATTTGCCACTGCGTTTTTAGCGGCAATAATGTTTTATGTGTTGAGTAAACCATTGATAGATTATTTATTAAAAAAAGATTGGAGTAAAGGTTCAATAGCTACTCTTGTTATATTGATTTCGTTTTTTATTATACTATTACCTATTGGTTTAATTGCTACATTATTATATGGTAAAATTGTAGCTGTAGCTCAAAATGTTGACATTATTCTTGAGCCTATAAAGCACTTTGGTGAGATGGTGCAACAACGATTTAATATTAACATAATTACCACTCAAAACTTAAATAAAATTCAAAAGTTTGCTACCGATGTTTTATCATTTATTGTTAATAGTGGATTTAATTTTTTTACTACTATTAGTATGATGTATTTCTTCTTGTATTTTATGATACAAAAAACAAATAGAATGGAGGCTGCTATTGTGTTTTATTTACCATTTAAACGTAGTAAAATTGAAGTTTTTGGTAGCGAATTAAAAGCACAAACATTTAGTAATGCAGTAGGTGTTCCTGCAATTGCAGTAGCACAAGGTATTTTATCGTATATAGCGTATAAAATTGTAGGATTAGAAGAAGCAGGTTTTTGGTCAATTATTACAGGATTAGCCTCTATTATACCCATAGTTGGTGCAAGTTTAATTTGGATGCCCGTTTGTGTTTACCTATTTGTAATTAGTCACACATGGCAAGGCTTTTTTTTAATTGCTTGGGGGTTTTTAGTTATTGCTATGAGTGATAATGTTATTAGGTTTTTATTGGCCAAAAAAATGGCCGATGTTCATCCAATTGTTACTGTTTTAGGTGTGGTAATAGGGTTAGATTTTTTTGGAATTACCGGCTTAATTTTTGGGCCTTTGATTATTTCATATTTTTTAATTCTACTACAAATTTATTATGTAGAATACCAAAAGCCTTCTCTTGAAGAACGAAGTTTATTACCTAGCTATTTACAGTTTAATCAATCTTCCAATAAAAAACGAAGAAGACGTTAACCTACTTACTTTGTAGTAACTTCATTAATACTTTCCATAATTAATTCACACATTTTTTCTATTTCTTTCTCAGAAATAATTAATGGTGGTGCAATTCGCATACTTGTATTGTTGAATAAAAAATAGTCTGTTATGAGCCCTTTTTCAATACATTTTTTTATCACATTAATATTGGTCTCGTAACTATCAAATTCAATAGCCATCCATAATCCAGCAGTTTTTGTATTGATGATAGAAGGATGCTTCAGGTTTTGTTGTAAAATGATTTCTTTGGCTTTTACAGATTCAATTAAGTTTTCTTCCAATAATACTGAAAAGGCTGCTAGGCCAGCTGCACAACTAACAGGGTGTCCACCAAAAGTGGTAATATGTCCTAAAACAGGATTATTAGTAAGCGTATGCATTAATTTTTTATCTGCAATAAAGGCACCTAATGGCATTCCACCACCTAAAGCTTTTCCTAATAATAAAATGTCTGGAACAAAGTTATATTGTTCAAATGCCCATAAACTTCCCGTTCTTCCAAATCCTGCCTGAATTTCATCTACAATTAATACAACACAATGAGCATCACATTTTTTACGAATGGCTTGTATCCAATCTTTATTCGGTTTTGTAATGCCAGATTCTGCTTGTACCGTTTCAATTATTACACAAGCTGTTTCATCATCTATTGCATCTATTACACTCCAACAATTATAGTTGTAATGATAAATATTGGGTAATAATGGTCTGAATGCATTTTTAAAATATTCATCTCCCATTACACTTAGTGCACCTTGTGTGCTACCATGATATGCTTTATTAAAGGCAATAATCTTATTTCTATTGGTAACTCTTTTCGCTAATTTCATTGCACCTTCTGTAGCTTCAGCACCACTATTTGTAAAGTACACACAGTTTAAAGTTTCTGGTAAATGTTTTGCTAAAAGGGTAGCATATTGTACTTGTGGTTGTTGAATATATTCTCCATACACAATTAGGTGCATATAACTTGCAGCTTGTTGTTGAACTGCATGAACTACTTTGGGATGACTGTGACCAATATTGGCAACACTAAATCCGCTAATCATATCAATATATGCTTTTCCGTTGCTATCGTAAATATAAATACCACTAGCACTGCTCATTTCTAAGTTTATAGGAGCTTCAGATGTTTGAGCAATATGTTGTAAGAAAAGTTTTCTATTATCGTTTAAATCTTTCATCATGTCATTTACAAATTTGATAAAAGAAAATGAGATATTTGAATGAAATAATCAATATGGCTTTAATATTAACTGTTAATGAGAAACACCCAAAATTGGGTGAAGATTGTTTTGTAGCACCGAATGCAACTATTGTAGGTGAAGTGATTATGGGTAATGAATGTAGCGTTTGGTTTAATGCTGTAATAAGAGGTGATGTGAATTACATACACATGGGTAATAAAGTAAATGTGCAAGATGGTGCTGTTATTCATTGTACCTATTTAAAAAATCCAACTGTTATTGGTAATAATGTTTCAATTGGTCATAATGCACTAGTACATGGTTGTGTTATACAAGATAATGTATTGATAGGAATGGGTGCTATTGTTATGGATAAATGTATTGTTCATAGCAATTCTATTATTGCAGCAGGAGCTGTAGTTTTAGAAGGAACAGTTGTTGAAGCAGGAAGTATTTATGCTGGTGTTCCTGCCAAAAAAGTAAAAGATATTTCTCAAGAATTAATTCATGGAGAAATAAATAGAATTGCAAACAATTACACTCAATATGCTAGTTGGTTTAATGCTTATAATGAAGCACCAAAGTCATTAAATGAAGAAGCATAAACTAAATTAATATTGTATGAAACAAGTACTTTTTTTTATGATTTGCTTATTGTTTTACGCTTGTTCAGGTTCTAAACAATATGGCCAACCAATTGGTGCAGAAAAGTTATTAGCATATACACAACCTGGATATAAACCCAAAAATAAAAAAGAGAGAGCCGAGCAAAAGGCGGCTTTAGAGCAAATAAAGAAAGATATGGAACAAGGTAAAAAAGAAACAAAAAAAGCTGGTTATAGCGATTAAAGAATATTAAAAAGGGGCAACAATTGCTACCCCTTTTTTCGTTAATAAACACTTATTGTATTGGTTGTTGTTTTAATCAATTTTTACATACATATTCTCTATGTATCTTGTTTGAATGGTAATTTCTTTTGATTGTACAAAACGCTTGTTATCTGCTATAATGTTAAAAGTTAATTTTCCATAATCTGGTAAAGTAGAAATTTGAACTTTCTTGTTAAATAACTTGTCTGAGAAATCTTTTTCGAATAAGATATCACCAGCTTCATCTCTAATTACAAAAGTAAATTCTGATCCTTTTGAATTATTAAACTGTACATCAAATTCTACTACATCATTAGTAGCGCCTAAATACTTTACATTGAATTTATTGCTAGCTTTTGTGGTATCTACTGATGTTTCTTTCTTATCGTTATCATTATTTAGTGTGCCAGCTTTTACTTGCTGTGATGATAATAATGCAACTGCTAATATGTTAACTAATAAGGTGTTTTTAACGATTGTGCTTACTGTGTTGATTTTCATAACTGTTCAATTTTAATTAAAAAAAATTTTCATTCATACACCAAGCAAAACAGTTAGATAAGTGTGTACTATTACGTAATAAAATCAGCGAAAGCAGGAGTTTTTCAATTAGCAGGCAAACATTCGTTGGAGTGTGTGATTTATGGTTTTAATTAACCTGCTTACAATAGTTAATACACAAGCATAAGAGAAAGTAACCCATCTTTTACGCAAAAAGTACGCAAACAGTTGCGAAACAATTACTTAACACACATTAAAGTTGGTGTAAAGTATTGATAATTAAATAGTTGTGTAATTATAAAATTTATGCAACTGGTTTGTTTAAAATTTCCCAAAGAGCATCTTTTAATTCTACTAAACCTTTGTTAGTAACAGAAGAAATGAAGTAGTGTGGTATATTTTCTGGCAGTTCTTTTTTTATGGCTTCTTTTAACTCATCATCTAGCATATCACTTTTACTAACAGCAATTATAATATCTTTTTGAAGCATTTCAGGATTGTATTCCTCTAATTCATTCAATAAAATGTGAAATTCTTTTTTATGATCATCACTATCGGCAGGAATTAAAAATAATAAGCATGCATTTCTTTCAATATGCCTTAAAAATCTATGCCCTAAACCTTTTCCTTCAGCTGCTCCTTCAATAATACCGGGTAAATCAGCTACACAAAAACTTTTTCCATCTCTATATTCAACCATTCCTAATTGTGGAATTAAAGTTGTAAAGGCATAATTAGCAATTTTAGGTTTAGCAGCAGTTATTACTGAAAGTAAAGTTGATTTTCCTGCATTTGGAAAACCCACTAAACCTACATCTGCAAGTACTTTTAGTTCTAAATTTTTATAACCTTCAACGCCTGGCTCACCTGGTTGAGAATGCTCTGGAGCTTGATTAGTGGGCGTTGCAAAATGTTGATTTCCCCAGCCACCTCGTCCACCTTTTAACCAAACAATTTCTTGTCCATGTTCTAAAACTTCGGCTTCAATTTCACCTGTTTCTTCATCTCTAGCAATAGTTCCTAATGGAACTTCTAAAATAATATCTGCACCATCTTTTCCTGTACAATTGTTTTTACTCCCATTTTCACCATTTTCTGCCAAAACGTTTTTGTAGTAACGTAAATGCAGTAAAGTCCATAAGTTAGCATTACCACGTAACACAATGTGCCCACCTCTACCACCATCACCACCATCTGGTCCTCCCATAGCAGTAAGTTTATTACGCATAAAATGCGTTTGACCTGCACCTCCATGACCACTTCTTGCAAAAATGCGTATGTAATCTATAAAACTATTTCTATCAGACACTTTTAAAATGGAATTATTGTTATTAAAAGAATTGTCAAAGGTAACTAATTACTAGTTTATGGTTGTTGCTTGTTTTTGTACCAAGCTTTATAGATTATTTCTTGGGATAATTGTTCCGATGTAGGTTGAGATAGTGGTGTACATTCTTTCCAAAATTGGTGCATAGTATTTGGTAAACTTTGGTAAAGTTGAGTGCCTTGTGTTTTCCAATTCATCATTTCATCGGTTACAGTTTTAATTTTTTTAGCTGGGTTGCCTACAATTAAACTTCTATCTTCAAAATGTTCATTAGCCTTAATCATTGACAGTGCACCAACTATACATTCATTGCCAATAATTACATCATCCATTATTACACTATTCATTCCAATTAAAGTATTACAACCAATAGTTGCACCATGAATAATTGCTCCATGACCAATATGAGCATTCTCTTTTAATAAAACGGTTGTGCCAGGAAACATATGTATGGTACAACTTTCTTGAACATTACATCCATCTTCAATAATAATTTTTCCCCAATCTCCACGAATAGCGGCAAAAGGCCCAACATATACATTTTGACCAATCATAACATTTCCAGTGACTGCTGCTAAAGGATGTATAAATGCAGAAGGATGAATGATTGGAATATATTCTTTGAATTGATAAATCATGGTTGCAATAAATATGTTATTAATAGCCTTTGAAATTAGGTTTTCTTTTCTCTAAAAACGATTGAACACCTTCATTATAGTCATATGTATTAGCTGCAATTTGTTGATAATTATCTTCAACAGCCAATTGTGTTTCTAATTGATTTTTTAAGCTTTCTTGTAAAGCCATTTTAGTAAGTGCTAAACCTTTTGTGGGCATTTTCGCAATTTTAAAAGCCAATTCGTTGCAGGTTTCTTGTAATAAATAATCAGGAACAGTTTTGTATATCATGCCTAACTTTTCTGCTTCTGTAGCTGTAATAGCATCGCCTGTAAGCATTAATGCACTTGCTTTTTGATGACCAATTAATCTTGGAAGAAAATACGTGCCTCCACTATCTGGTATTAAACCAATTTTACTAAATGCCTGAATAAAAGTGGCCGATTCTGCCGATACAACAATATCACAGCATAAAGCAATATTGGCACCTGCACCTGCAGCTACGCCATTTACAACAGCAATAACGGGTTTTTGAGCGTTAAATATTTTGGTAATGATAGGATTATAATGTTGTGAAAGAATATCGCTAAAGCTAGGAGGGTTGCTACCTGTAAGTTCACTTAAATCTTGACCAGCAGAAAATGCTTTTCCTGCACCCGTTATAAGTATACATCGTACAGAAGTGTTGTTATTTGCTTCGTCTAAAATGCTCTGTAATTGTAAGGCCATTTCTTTATTAAAAGCATTTAGTTTTTCTGGTCTATTAAGTGTAATAAAGCAAACACCTTGTTGTATTTCTGAAAGAATAGATGACATATAATTATCGTTTATTGGGTTTAATTTAGTGACATTTAAAGTAATCGAAAGGTTCTAAGCAATCATTGCATTTATACAATGCTTTACAAGCGGTAGAACCAAATTGAGCTATTAAGACCGTATTTAATGAATTACATTGTGGGCAACAAATATTGTTATCGTAACTATCAACTGTTTTTTTTGATTTTGGTGGAGCTATTCCATAAGCTAATAATTGTTGTTTGCCATTTTCTGTAATCCAATCTGTTGTCCAAGCAGGACTTAATACTTGTTCAATTCGATAATTCAATATTTTATTTTCATGAAGTGCCAATTGAATATTCATTTTTATAGCATCAATAGCAGGACAGCCAGAATAGGTAGGTGTAATTTGAATAAGATAATTTTGTTCGAATTCTATAAAATCAATTTTTCTAACAATACCCAAATCAACAATAGAAAGAACGGGTATTTCAGGATCGGTTAATTGTTCTAAAATTTTCCAAATACCAGGTATATTTTTTTCTACAGCAATCATTTGTATTTGTATTGGTGCAAGTAATTGTTTACCATTTTGAATTTGGATATGCTCTTTGTAAAAACTGCATTTCTGCAAGTATAAATCCTAAATGTTCTGTATGGTTGCCATAAATTCCGCCAGAATGCATCCATTTGTTTTGTGGAACAACAAGGGTAGCCTCTTCAAAAACCATTTGTGTTTTTTGTTGCCATTGTTGTTCTATGATTATTTCATTAGTTGCTAACCAACTGTGTAGTGTAGGTTCAAAAAATTCGCCAACATAATTCCAAACCATTAAAATTGCTTCTTCCATTTTTTGTTTGCTTTCATCAGTTCCATCTCCTAATCTAATAACCCAATCGCTACTCCATTCTACATGATAACTAGTTTCTTTTAATGATTTTTCTGCTATGGCTGCAACTGTAGCATCATTGCTTTTTTGTAATTGATGTAATAAACAACTTTGAAAATTGCTAAATAAAAAAATGCGTAAAATAGTATCTGCCCAGTTATTGTTTGGAAGTTCTGTTAGTAATAGGTTTTTATAATCGGTAACATCACGTAAATACGCTAATGTATCTTCAGTAAACTCTTGAGTATTTTCTTGTTTATTTAATGTATTTGCAATGAATTGATACCAATTTCTTGCTTGGCCAATATAGTCTAATGCAATATTGCTAACAGCAATATCTTGTTCTAAAATAGGAGCATGACCACACCATTCACTCAACCGTTGAGCCATAATGAGGGCACTATCTGCCAACACTAAATACCTATTTACGTGGTTATTAGTTGCTGTTTCAAAAGAATTAATGGTAAGGTTATTCATAAGGCAAGTACTGAGTTAATATATCATTACATATGTGTTAATGAATCTGGCAATTGATAAAAGGTAGGATGTCTATAAATTTTATCGTTTGCAGGGTCGTATAAAGCTGCCGCTTGATCTGGATCTGATGCATGAATGTATTTGCTTTCAACTACCCAAATACTAATGCCTTCCATACGTCTTGTATACACATCTCTAGCATTTGCAATTGCCATTTTTGCATCTGCTGCATGTAAACTGCCAACGTGTTTATGGTCTAAGCCTTGTTTGCTTCTAATAAACACTTCCCATAAAGGCCATTCTTGTTCTATTTGCATAAGTATTTTATTTAAAAAAGCCCACATAAAGAGGGCTTTTGTAAAACAATAGGAGCGTTTTCATATAATAGCAAGCAAGCATTAGAGGTCAACGATGATTACACTCCTATATCTTTATTTTAGGCTGCATTAACAGACTG
>JBMLQZ010000335.1:0-2507 GCA_049241285.1 Chitinophagaceae bacterium
GATATATTAGCTATTAGAACCTTTCCTGGTTTACAAAATAGAGACGATGATTATAGTGAAATGTATATTCATCAGTTTATTAAATATGCAGGTGTGCCTGTTGTTAGTTTAGAAAGTGCAACATTGCATCCATTACAGTCATTTACAGATATTATTACTATACAAGAAGACCTGCAAAACAGCCAAAGAAAGCCAGTGGGTAAGCGACTAAAAGTGGTACTTACATGGGCGCCACATGTGAAAGCTTTGCCACAGTGTGTTGCAAATAGTTTTGCTCAATGGATGACTGCTTGGAATGAAGCAGATTTTGTAATTACACATCCTGAAGATTATGAGTTAGATACCCAGTTTACCAATGGAGCTATTATTACACATAACCAAGATGAAGCATTAAAAGATGCTGATTATGTATACGTAAAAAATTGGAGCACATTTAATGATTATGGTAAAGTGTACGAGAATAATCCAAAATGGATGCTTACCAACGAAAAAATTGCACTCACCAATAATGCTAAAGTAATGCACTGTTTGCCTGTTCGTAGAAACGTAGAATTGAGTGATGAAATTTTAGATGGAAACAATAGTTTGGTTACACAAGAAGCTGGTAATAGAGTATGGGCTGCACAAACAGTTTTAAGTGAAATACTAAAACGTTCATAATGGAAAAATTACTTGTTGTAAAAATTGGTGGAAATATTATTGATGATGAATATAAACTTACTCAGTTTTTAAAAGATTTTGCAGCTATTCAAACGCCCAAAATACTTGTTCATGGTGGTGGAAAATTGGCAACTAAATTAGCCAAAGATTTAGGCATAGAACAGCAAATGATTGATGGCAGAAGAATTACAGATGCTGAAACTTTAAAAATTGTAAGTATGGTTTATGCTGGGCTCATTAATAAAAATATAGTAGCTCAGTTACAAGCAAATAGTTGTAATGCAATTGGATTAAGTGGTGCAGATGCTAACGTAATTCAAGCACACAAAAGAACGCATCCAAGTATAGAATATGGCTTTGTAGGCGATGTTGATACCATTAATACGCATTTTTTACACAGCATTTTGCAGCAACAATTAACGGTAGTTTTAGCACCTATTACACATAATACACATGGTCAATTATTAAACACCAATGCCGATACGATAGCACAAGAAGTTGCCAAGGCTTTAAGCAAATTGTATCAAGTACAGTTGATTTATAGTTTTGAAAAAAGTGGAGTGCTTTTAGATGTTAACGATGAATCATCAGTAATACCTACAATTACACCCAATACGTATGCTAGTTTAAAAGAGCAGCAACTCATTTTTGCAGGTATGATACCCAAGTTAGATAATGCTTTTACTGCAATTGATAGTGGTGTAGATAAAGTAATTATTGGTAAAGCAGAAAATATTTTATCCTTAATAAATAATCAATCTGGTACTGTAATAATGAATCAATAATTCATTAAAATACTTGTAACATAGTATAAAACAATCCATCATGAATACTATAACAACCGATGCAATTGAGCTTTTAAAACAATTAATAGCTACTCCTTCATTTAGTAAAGAAGAAAACGATACTGCAGAAATATTATGTACTTTTTTTCAAGAACGTAATATTCCATTTGCTCGTGTTGGCAATAATATTTATGCTAAAAATCAATTTTACGATATCAATAAAGAAAGTATTCTTTTAAACTCACATCACGATACTGTAAAACCCAACAAAGGATACACAATTGATCCATTTTTTCCTTTAGAAAAAGATGGTAAAATTTTTGGGTTAGGCAGTAACGATGCTGGCGGATGTTTGGTAAGTTTAATTGCTACATTCTTGCATTTTTATGCTCAAGAAAATCTTCAATACAATGTAGTTTTTGCAGCAAGTGCAGAAGAAGAAATAAGCGGTGTTAATGGAATAGAATTGGTATTACCTTACTTAGGGAATATTAATTTTGGTATTGTAGGAGAGCCAACTAAACTAGAAATGGCGGTTGCAGAACGTGGCTTAATGGTAATAGATTGTGTGGCTCAAGGAAGAGCAGGACATGCAGCTAGAAACGAAGGAGAAAATGCTTTATATAAAGCTATTGATGATATTGAATGGATAAGAAATTATGTGTTTGAAAAAAAGAGTGATTTGCTAGGAGAGTCAAGATTAACAGTTACTGTTATTGAAACTGAAAATAAACAACATAATGTAGTACCATCACAATGCAAATTTGTAATAGATGTTCGTGTAAATGAATTGTATACGTTTGAAGAAGTGTTAGAAGCTTTAAAGTTGAATTTAAAAAGTCAGTTTAAGCCCAGAACAACTAGAATGAAATCTACATCAATTCCATTAGATCATCCGTTGGTAAAAGCTGGCATTGCTTTAGGTAGAGGCTACTATGGTTCTCCAACAACAAGTGATAAAGCATTAATGCCATTTGCTACTTTAAAAATGGGACCAGGTGATAGTGCTAGAAGTCATACAGCAGATGAGTATATTTATATTTCAGAAATTGAGGAAGGAAT
>JBMLQZ010000336.1:0-1796 GCA_049241285.1 Chitinophagaceae bacterium
TATTCTTTGCTTGGAAAGAAATTGTAAGGCATTGGAAATACATGTATCAAATAGCAAGGCATAATCACCAACAGGGCATTCCATATTTATCGTTTCAACAGGGGATGCAAATGTTTAAAGAAAGTAGTATACATGGAAAAAAATTAGATGCTTTGGTTGTATAATTCATTTAAGTTATATATTCGCCCTGATTTTGAGCAATCGAAATCAGGGCTTTTTTTATAATCTATTTAGCTGTTCGATTACATGGTGGTATAGGTTGCACGTTAATCAACAGCTGAACAGTAATTTAAACATACCATCTGATGAAAAACATTTGCCTTTTCTTTATTTGTTTTTTTGTTTTTACCAAAGTAAACGCACAAGTTAATAATGCCAATAGCATTCGTTATACTTTAAAGTTATTGTTTGGTGCAGATTATCTCAATCCTAAACAAGATTCACTTCGCTTTCATTATTTCTACTATTCAAATAAGCTTGTAGAATTAGTGGAAAAAGTTGAAATAAATAAAACAGTTGATGCACTTGATCTAATTTTGAATGATGTAAGTCCAATGCTGAGAGACAATAATCAATTAGTGGTTACAAAAGTTTTAGTCACCGATTTAGAAACCAAAACAACCCATGTTTTTGATACTTTTTCTACTGCTGCAAAAAGGCTGCAAACCCTTGCATACGATAGTGTAAAAATTGGTTTTAAGGAGGGAATAAATATTGGTAAACCAAATAACGAGGATTATAAAAAAGAAAAATTGTTAAGAGATACTTTGATAAAAAATATTCCACACAAATTCAATGCAGACTTTTATAAAGATGTAAATGGAAAAGATACTTTAATTAATTACACATTTTTGATGGATAAAAAAATAAAAACGCCATTTGATTTTTATCCAGAATTAAATTACAGTAACCCCGAATATGCATTTATTGGGTTCAAAACTATTTACATAAAAAGAAATGTTCAATTCACGTTATTAGCAGATGATTTTAGAGCCATCACCAAAAAAGAGATTGAAATTTTAGATGCTTTAATTGCAAAAGCCCAATAATATTTTTAGAAAAATCTGTGTTAAACTTGCTTAAAACCCTGTTTTAGTTACAGCATTGCATGTTAAAGTTTCAACGTTCCTTGTTTTAGTTGCAAACATTCATATTAAACAGGCATCATCCTAAGTTGTAGATAGATGATTGATAGTTTTAGATGAATGAATGTATGTTTAAGATAGAAAATTGCATCTTAAACAGGCATTTTTCTATGTTTAACAGGCAAATTTCTATGTAAAACATGCAATTTGTCAGTATTTAGATTAATGTATCTATGTTTTTATGTCAGAATGACAATGATAGATTAACCATTTTCCTGTTTAACAATCACTTTAAAAAGCAATAGCAAACTATGAAGCTTTTTTCTTTTCTGCAATTTTCTTTAAAGCTTCTTGTTTTTGTTTATCAGAAATTTTACTTTTTTGCACCAACTTATTAAGTTGATAAGCAATACCTAAACGAAAATTTCTGGTATTGGTAGAACTAAAGTTTTCGATATTAAAATTACTTCCATAAGTGTATGTTACAAATTGTTGTCTTCTGAAAGGATCGAAAACATTGAAGTTTACAATTAATCGTTTATTGAAAAATTTACGTTGTACACCAATGTTCATGGTTAAATTACTTCTACTTCTTCCTTGTGGATCGGCAAAACTGCTAAACCTAGCATTGCCTTCAAAAGTTAATAAATTTGTTGGGGTAAAGTTGTAATTAAAACTGGTATAAAAACTACCCCCATCTCTGTACTTAAA
>JBMLQZ010000337.1:0-3022 GCA_049241285.1 Chitinophagaceae bacterium
TTACCAGTGCTCTTGCAAAATTATCCATACCACCAATGTGAGCATGAAACAAGTCTTCAACATCGGTACTATTTCTTCTAATTTTTGCATCAAAATTAATTCCGCCAGGTTGCATACCTCCTGCTTCTACAATTACCAACATAGCTTCTACCAACTCATTAATATTATTAGGAAATTGGTCAGTATCCCATCCATTTTGATAGTCTCCTCTATTGGCATCAATACTACCTAATAAACCATTGTCTGCTGCTACTTGTAATTCATGCTGAAACGTATGTCCAGCAAGCGTTGCATGATTTACCTCAATATTCAATTTAAAATCTTGCAACAAATCATACTTTCTTAAAAAGCCAATTACGGTTTCACAATCATAATCGTATTGATGTTTGCTTGGCTCACAAGGTTTTGGTTCAATATAAAACGATCCTTTAAAGCCTTGCTTTCTTGCGTAATCTTTTGCTGTATGTAAAAACGTAGCCAAATGTTCTTGCTCACGTTTCATATTGGTGTTTAACAAGCTCATGTAACCTTCTCTTCCCCCCCAAAAAGTATAACCACTACCACCTAAATCTACGGTTGCATCAATAGCAGCTTTTACTTGAGCAGCTCCATGTGCTACTACTAAAAAATCTGGATTTGTACTTGCTCCATTCATATAGCGTTTATGGCTAAACAAATTGGCTGTACCCCATAATAATTGCACACCGCTAGCAGCCTGCTTTTCTTTTAAATAAGCAGTTAATATTTGTAAACGTTTTTCATTCTCAAAAACATCATTTGTATAATCAACTACATCTGTATCATGAAAACAATAATAAGGCAAACCTAACTTGGTAAAAAACTCAAAAGCCGCATCTGCTTTATCTTTTGCCCTTTCAATAGCATCAGATTTTTCATCCCATGGATGCACGTGTGTTGGCCCTCCAAAAGGATCAGAACCGTTCCCTACAAAACAATGCCAATAAGCTCCTGCAAATTTCAACCACTCTTTCATGGTTTTACCTGCAACCTTACGTTGTTCATTGTACCATCTAAATGCTAAAGGATTATCTGATTCTACGCCTTCAAATGGTATGGTAGAAATACCTTTAAAATATTCTTTATTGCCAATAACAAGTGCCATAACGTTAAATTTGTTTTAAGTGTATTAAATATTTGTATGTATTATTTTTTGTGATGGGCTGAAGAACAAAATGTAACACCTGTTGCGTCGCACACTTGAACAACATCAAGCAATTGAGCATTCATTCTAAGTTTTAAAAAGCTGCTGTATGTACTACAGTACAAGAGTGCGACGCCACTGAAGTAACATAGAAATTCGATTGCTGGGTTCATAAAAAACTATTAAATAATTAATATAAAGCTTTATCTAAATACTGTTTCCATTGCTCATACAACTGGTTGTATAAATGTATGTCTGTAGGTTCTAAAATTTCAATAGGTTTTGTATTAGCAAAAGCCTCTTTTTCATTTTGATACACTCTGGCTCCAATGCCTGCACCAACAGCTGCACCAACACTACCATCGTTATCATATAATTCTAATGGAACACCAATGGCATTTACAAAACTTTGCACAAATACTGGACTTAAAAACATATTTGCTTTGCCGGCTTTAATAACAGAGGCATTCATTTTATTAAGCTTTAAAATATCAAATCCGTACTTAAAAGCAAAGGCTATACCCTCTTGAGCAGCTCTGTAAATATGTGCAGAACTGTGCATGTTTAAATTAATATTATGCAAGTGACTATTCACTATTTTATTTTGTAGCATACGTTCTGCTCCATTTCCAAATGGTAACATATACAAGCTTTCACTACCAATGGAAACGGTACTTGCAGCTATATTCATTTGCTCATAAGTGCTATTATTACCTGTAATATTTTTAACCCATTTATTTAAAATGCCTGTTCCATTTATACACAATAAAACGCCCAATCTATTTTGTATTTGAGTATGGTTTACATGTGCAAAAGTGTTAACCCTTGATAAAGGATCGAAAGTAAGCTGATCGCTAACACCATAAGTAACACCACTTGTACCAGCAGTTGCAGCAAACTCACCAGGTTGTAAAACATTTAAGGAAAGTGCATTGTTAGGCTGATCACCAGCTTTATAAGTTACCGGAATGCCAGGCGTTAATGAAAGAGATGCTGCAACTTCATTAGTAACAAAACCATGATTACTAAATACATCATGAATGGAAGGAATAACCTTTTGATCAAAACCAAAATATTCAAATAAGGGCTTACTTAAATTATGCTGTTTAAAGTCCCAAAATATACCTTCACTTAAAGCGGTAATGGTAGTTGTTTTTTCGTTTGTAAGTTGATAAGCAATATAATCACCAGGCAACATAATTGTATCTATTCTGTTATATAATGCTGGTTCATTTTCTTTTACCCATGCCAGTTTACTTGCCGTAAAATTTCCAGGAGAATTTAACAAAGCAGATAAGCAATATTCACTACCTATACTTTCAAATGCATCGTTACCTATTTTAACAGATCGACTATCACACCAAATAATACTGTCTCTTAAAACATTACCTTCTTTATCTAAACAAACTAATCCATGCATCTGATAAGCAATACCAATGGCTTGAATATCTTTTGGATTATAGAGCTTTGTTTGATGAGCTTTTAGTATTGCAAGCTGAACATGCTTCCACCATTGTTGAGGCGATTGCTCAGCCCAACCAGTTTGTAAAGATATAATAGCCACTTCTGTTTCAGGATATTGTACTGATGCTATCGCTTTTTGTGTAGCACTATCAACTACCGAAACTTTAATGGAAGAAGTACCAATATCAATACCAAGTAATAGCATTCGTTATAATTTTTTGTACAAATTACTTCCAAATATATGCGAATAATTTAAAAATGCAACCGGTTGCATAAATTTTTAATTTCATCAAAAAAGGGTATTTTTCAGCTTTATATGAAGAAGAATAAAGACATCACTATTTACGATATAGCAGAAAAACTAAATATTGCAACTTCTACAGTAAGTAGAGCTCT
>JBMLQZ010000338.1:0-1856 GCA_049241285.1 Chitinophagaceae bacterium
ATTGCCAATTTTATCAATTTCATCTAAAATCATCACAGGGTTTGATGTTTTGGTTTTTCGAATATTTTGCAATATTCTACCAGGCATGGCACCTATGTATGTTTTTCTATGTCCTCTAATTTCACTTTCATCATGCAATCCACCTAAACTTACTCTTACATACTTTCTTCCTACAGCATGAGCAATACTTTTGCCAAGTGATGTTTTTCCTATTCCTGGAGGTCCTACAAAACAAAGAATAGGACTTTTCATATCGCCTTTTAATTTTAAAACGGCTAAATATTCTAGAATTCTATTTTTAATTTTTTGCATTCCATAATGGTCGGTATCTAACACAGATTTAGCATTTTTTAAATCATAGTTATCATCTGTATATTCTTCCCAAGGTAAATCTAATAGTAAGTCTAAATGATTGTACACCACAGAATAATCTGGTGTAGTGGGGTGCATTCTTTCTAGTTTTTGCACATTGGTATTAAAAAGATTTTTAGCAGCTTCAGGCCATTTTTTTGCTTCGGCCTTTTTTTTCATTTCAGCAATTTCTCTTTCATTGCTATCACCGCCTAATTCGTCTTTAATACTTTTTAATTGTTGCTGTAAAAAATATTCTCGTTGTTGTTTATCAATTTCAATTCTAGCTTTATTAGTAACCTTATCTTTTAATTCAGCAAATTGCAATTCTCTTTGTAATAATTGAATGAGCTTTTCTGCTCTTTCTGCTATGTTGTGCGTTTCTAATAAACTTTGTTTTTCAATTAATCCAGCATTTTGATTGCTACTTACAAAGTTGATTAAGAAAGAAGGTTTTTCTATGTTTTTTAGAATAATAGCAGCCTCTGTGGGTAAATTAGGCGATAACTGAATAATTTGGGTAGCTAAATCTTTTATGCTACTTAAATATGCTTCAAAGTTTTCGTTTGTGGGATGCTCTTCATCTTCAAACAACTTGATGGTTGCTTTAAAATAAGGATCATCTGTAAGCATTTTCAATAACTCAAAACGCTTTTTACCTTGAATAATGATGGTAGTTCCACCATCTGGCATTTTTATTAACTTAATAATTTTTGCAACTGTACCAATAGTACATAAATCAGCAGCCGTAGGATCTTCAATATTGGTATCTTTTTGTGCAATTACACCAATTAATTTGTCGGCTTTGTAAGCATCATTACCGCTTTAATACTTTTATCTCTCCCAACTGTAATGGGTAAAACAACACCAGGAAATAAAACAGTATTTCTTAAAGGAAGAATTGGCACTTCTTCTGGATAAATAATCAGTTTATCTTGTTCATTATCATTTTCATTGATAGGAATTATTGGCATAAAATCAGACTCATCGTCTCCCTGAAAATACTTTTTGTTACTATTCATGTACATCTATTTTTCTTATTCAAGAAAGCCATTTCATTGAACAAATTTGTGAAAACCAAGCTTAGTCAATTTGACAGAATCAAAAAATCAATCCTTTTAAAATAATAGAGTTGACAATGGACAATATTAATGCCATGCAATTTGGAATATATTTTTTGGTACAAAATGACATAAAAAAAGCATTTTACTTTTGTAAAATGCCTTTTTATTGAATAAATATTTATGAACTAGAATTTAAGACCTAAGCCCAATTGTAATTGTTGGGTTTTCCATTTTTCTTGATTATCAATATCATTTAAATTACTTAAGCCAATATTGTATCTACCATATACTCTTAAAACTTTAAAATTTAGTTGAACGCCACCAACCATAGAAAAATCGCCATTTTTAAAAGCTTCTTCCCCATTTCTAACCAAAGATTTATCTTGATTAATTAATATACCAAATTGTGGTCCTAGATTTAAGGTAACTAAATTGCCAATA
>JBMLQZ010000339.1:0-237 GCA_049241285.1 Chitinophagaceae bacterium
CCTCAATAAGAAGTATCCTTTTTTGTTTATGCTTTTCGTATCATTTCAATATGATTAATACCATCTTCTAAATACACATCACTAGTTTGTTTAAATCCGAAACCTTCATAAAATTTTTGAAGATACAATTGTGCTCCAATTTTAATATCTCCTTTTCCAAATAAGTCAAAACAAGCTTTTATAGAGGCTGCCATCAATAACTTGCCAATTCCTTTTCCTCTATAATTGGGCGAAGAA
>JBMLQZ010000339.1:247-4429 GCA_049241285.1 Chitinophagaceae bacterium
CAATTAATCTACTTGTTGCAACCAATACATTTCCATCAAAGCCCATCAAATGATAACATATTTGATCTTTGTTATCAATATCTAAAAAAACACAATTCTGCTCAACAACAAACACCTCACTTCTTAAACGCAACACAGCATATAACTCATCTACAGAAAGCGTATTAAAAAATTTACAATCCCATTCAAGTGAAAGCATATCCAGTTAATTTTTAAAAAGAAAGCAAAGCTATTTCAGAAATCATCATCAAACAGTAATTAATTTTCTGCAAAAAAGAATAGTAGAACCGTTTTCAAAAAAATGCAACTGGTTTGATAGTATTTTGATATAAAGATTCGAATAATTTTACTGAATTAGATATTCAACTTTTTTAATCTAGCTTATGCTTACAGAATTGCTTCATCAACATCAACAACTATTTCATCCACTATTACACACAAACAATTCCATCTTTAAAATATTAAATCTAACTGCTAGTAATCAATCATTAAATAGTACAATTGTAAATGATACCGAACTGTTTAGTCAGTTCATTACAAATGAAATTGCAAGTTCTTCTGCAACATTTGGCATTGGTGGTTATAATGAACACAGAACAGTTTATAGCAGAAGTACCGTTTTTGATGATGCAGAAGAACCAAGACGTTTGCATTTGGGAATTGATATTTGGGGTGAAGTAGATACCCCTATTTTTTTACCTTTAGATGGTTACATACACAGCTTTGCATTTAACCATCAATATGGCGATTATGGAGCAACCATTATCATGCAACACGAATTACAATCGCATACTTTTTATACTTTATATGGACATTTAGCTGTAAAAAATCTTTCTTCATTAATTGTTGGAGAGAAGAAAACAGCAGGAACTTTAATTGGTAATTTTGGAAAAACAGAAGAAAATGGTGCATGGCCTCCCCATGTTCACTTTCAAATTATAGAAGATATAGCAGATAAGAAAGGAGATTACCCCGGTGTTTGTAAGTTTAGTGAAAAAGATACGTATTTGAAAAATTGTCCAGATCCTGATATCGTTTTACAACTTATGAATCAGGCAATTGAATAAAAAAGCGTCATTGTTAAGAACGACGCTTATATTTTGTTAGTAATACATTATGGTTTTTTCTTGTTTTCTTTATAACGCATGTCAGGTGTTCCATCCTTTTTTAAAGGAACAGTTGGTTTTTCATCCTTATTCTGTTTAAATCTTTTATCAGGTGTTCCATCTTTTTTTAATGGAATAGTAGGTTTTGCTGGTTCAACTTTTGCCTTTTCTGGTTTTGCAGGCGATTTGGCTGGCGTTGTTTGCGACCAAACAATAGTTGTAAATAATGTTGCAAACAGCAGTAAAAAAATGTTCTTTTTCATATGTAAAATTTTTTCTAAAATAGTTAATTGCTTTTGAAAATTTGATAATTAAATACTGTTTTTATGAATAAATAGTAACCAATTTTCTCTTGATAATTTGTAGGTATTATTAAAATATTACGTATAAACGAATAATTTCCCTTTTTCATACCAGATACTTACCTTTGCAGCCCGAAATAAAAACCTTCGGATTTTTTTATGAACTTTTTTATTAAACAACTAAATGCAGATGCACAGGATAGTGCTGCAACTCCAGAAGAAGTTGTAGAAGCTACAACTGCAACAACAAACGCACCTGTAGAAGAAGCAGTAGCAACTGCTCATGACGATTTTGATTGGAGCGTAGACAAACGTAATGTTAGTTTATACTCAAAAGCAGAAAAAGAAAAGTACGACAAAGTGTACGAAAACACTTTTGTACAAATTGCTGATGGCGAAATTATTAATGGTGGTGTAGTTGCACTTACCAAAACTGATGTTGTAGTAAACATTGGTTTTAAAAGTGATGGATTAATTTCTTTGAACGAATTCCGTGATGTGCCAGGTTTAAAGGTGGGTGATGAAGTAGAAGTAATGGTAGTTGAAAAAGAAGACAGAAACGGTAACCTTACATTAAGCCGTAAAAGTGCAAGAATTTTCCGTGCTTGGCAACGTATTATGGAAGTACATAAAACTGGTGAAGTGGTTACTGGTTTGGTTACAAGCAAAACCAAAGGTGGTTTAATTGTAGATGTATTTGGAATGGAAACATTCTTACCAGGTTCTCAAATTGATGTGAAACCAGTTACAGATTACGATCAGTTCGTAGGTAAAACAATGGAATTTAAAGTAGTGAAGATTAACGAAACTATTAAAAATGCCGTTGTATCTCATAAAGCCTTAATTGAAAGTGATATCGAAGCTCAACGCGTAGAAATCATGAGTAAATTAGAAAAAGGTCAAGTATTAGAAGGTACTGTAAAAAATATTACAGACTTTGGTGCCTTTATGGATCTTGGTGGCTTAGATGGTTTATTATACATTACCGATATTTCTTGGGGTAGAATTTCTCACCCAAGTGAAGTGGTGAAAATGGATCAAAAATTACAAGTTGTTGTATTAGACTTTGATGATGATAAAAAACGTATCAGCTTAGGTTTAAAACAATTAACACCACATCCTTGGGATGTTTTACCAGAAGGTTTAGCTGAAGGAAGTGTTGTTTCTGGTAAAGTTGTAAATATTGAAGATTACGGTGCTTTCTTAGAAATTCAACCAGGTGTTGAAGGTTTAGTTCACGTAAGTGAAATTACTTGGGCTAACACACCAATTAACGCTAAAGAGTTCTTCAAATTAGGCGATGAACATAGTGCAAAAGTGGTTACACTTGATAAAGATGCTCGTAAAATGAGCTTATCAATTAAGCAAATGACCGATGATCCTTGGAGCACTATCGAAAATAAATATGCGGTAGAAAGCAAACACAAAGGCTTAGTTAAAAACATTACTCCTTACGGCGTATTTGTTGAATTAGAGCCAGGAATTGGTGGAATGATTCATATCAGCGATTTAAGTTGGTTAAAGCGTTTCAATCACCCAAGTGATTATGTAAAAGTTGCAGAATCTATCGATATCATTATCATGGGTATTGATAAAGAAAATCGTAAACTACAATTAGGTCATAAGCAATTAGAAGAAGATCCTTGGAATGCATTAGAAGATACATTTGCAATCGGTAGCGTACATGAAGGTACTGTTACTCGTAAAGATGATAAAGGAGCTTTAGTACAATTAGCATACGGTTTAGAAGGTTTTGCACCTGCTCGTCATTTAGTGAAGGAAGACGGTAAAAACGTAACTGCAGAAGAAACATTAAACTTTGTGGTAATTGAGTTCGATAGAACTGAGAAGCGTATTTTATTAAGCCATAGCCGTATTTGGGAACAAGCACAAGCAGAAGAGAAAGAAGCAGTGAAGAAAGAAGCTAAAGTAGAAGCTGAAAATACTAAGAAAGCTGTTAAAGCTGTTCAAGCTAAAGTAGAAAAAACTACTTTAGGTGATATTGGTGCTTTAGCAGAATTACGTGCTAAATTAGAAGGTGGCGATAACAAATAAGTTATTACACAATTCATTTTACTCGGTTAAAAATCCCTCTTGCTAATGCAAGGGGGATTTTTTTATTCGCTCACTTTTTAAATACCACTTTTTTTGTTGGTTATCAACAATAAAAAATATATTGCAGTTCAAGTTACGTTGATTTTTTATTAGAAATTTATCAATTTGCTTAAACATCTATCCAATATCTGTATAGCTTTATGCTTTTTTTCAACTCTAAGTTACGCAGGTAACGATACTATTCGTGTACGCTTAAAATGGTGGCATCAATTTCAGTTTGCTGGATATTATACAGCTCAAATAAAAGGATTTTATCAAAATGAAAATCTTAAAGTACAGCTTTTTGAAGGCAATAAAAAAACATCAACCATTCAAGAAGTATTAAATGGAAGCGTAGATTTTGGCATTTCAGGAACCGATTTATTAAGCTCATTTACAAGTGGTAAACCAATAGTGGCTGTAGGAGCACTTTTTCAACATTCTCCATATGTAATTATTTCTGACGAAAAAAAAGGAATTCGATCTCCAACAGATTTAATTGGAAAAAAAATTATGGCCACCGACACACAAGGCTGGACGGAATTACAGGCTTTATTTTTACGAGAAGGCATTTCTCTAGACTCATTACAAATAATTAATCATACTTGGAAAAATAATGATATTGTAAATGGATATGCCGATGCAATGAGCGGTTACCAATCTGTAGAGGTACATCAACT
>JBMLQZ010000340.1:0-2426 GCA_049241285.1 Chitinophagaceae bacterium
GCAGTGAGAAAAGCGGTTCCAAACTATACTTTATTGAAAGAAATATTAGCAAAAGAAAATATCAGAGGTGTTTTTCTAACCGCATTATCATCAATTCCAGATGTTGATTACGAGGTTCGAATTTTTGCTCCACATTTAGGAATTAATGAGGATATTTCTTGTGGTTCAGCCAATTGTTCTTTATTGCCATTATGGTCAACCATTATCAATAAACCATTATCAAATGGAGAATACACCATTCTTTGCCCTTATAATAGTGAAAATAATAAATTCGGTGGCATAGAAGAAGGAACTTATTTTTCTGGTAGTGAAACCATATTAATTGGTGGTAGAATTAGTGGGTAATGATACATTTCAGTTAAATTAATAACAAAAAGTTTGTTATGACATATTCAATATCCGTTCAAGAGAAAGAAGTAAGCGTTTCTATTGAACCAGCAATACCAGAAGATATTGAAGCTTTAATTCAGTTAAATCAAAAATGGCAGTTATGTAATCTACATCAACAAACCGAAAAGGGTTTTTTAGGTGGAAGTTTTGATGCAGCAACATTTGAATATTTGATACATGAAAAAGCAATTGTTGTTGCTAAAGTAAATAGCTCTGTTGTAGCATATATGCTCAGTATTAACCATATACATACAGGTGTTTTGTTAGAACATAGAACAATGGCCAATAAGGTAATTGCAGATGGATTGGTTCCTTCAGATACTAGCATTGCCATTGGAATTCAAACTGCTGTTGAAGAATTATATCATGGATCTGGTTTGATTGTTTTAGTGAGAAATGAGTTTAAAAATTTGATTCGTAATCGATATCAATATTTTTTTACAACAATTTCTATTGATAATATACGATCATTCAAATCAGCAACAAAATTTGGATGGCAAGTAGTTGGACAAAACGAACACCATTATTATTTAATTCTAAAAGTTTAATTTATATTTGATTAATACGTTGATTACTTTTTTCCCACATCCCCCTTTAAAGCCTATATGCAAATCCTCAAAAAAATAATTTCTCTCACAGATGTTCGTGTTGGCGAAGAAAAAGTGGTGGGAGTGCTTTTTTTACATTCGCTATTACTTGGTTTTGCAACTTCGTTTTATTTTGTTGCCGTTAACGGATTTTTTTTAAAACAAGTAAGTGCAAATGATATACCCATTGCCTATATTATTGCAGGTATTATTGGCACTTTTTTAATGTCTTTTTTTAGATTTTTTCAAAATAAAACTGGTGTAGCAAATAGTTTTATTGCTATTCTCATTTTGTTTTCGATCGTATGTTTAACACTATTCTTTTTTCATAATACTACTGGTACACATCAGAATTGGGTTTTGGCAATTGCTTATGCTGGATTTATCCTTATTTTTCCATTTTCAGTATTATTTGTCGTTGGATTTTCTAGTTTTTGTTTACAAATATTCAATTTATCACAAAGTAAAAGGCTATCAGCTCTTATAGGTACAGGAGAAGTTATTGCCTCTATCATTGCTTATCTATCCATTCCACTATTTATAAAGTTATTACCTAAAACAACTTATTTATTTGTTTTTGCTGCAATATGTATTTTACTTTCAATTATACCATTAACAATTATTCGAAAAAAGTATCATCAAAATTTTGCAAAGAAAATTGTTCGTAATACATCTACAAATATCAATTGGTCATTTTTTGCTAGCAACCCTTTTTATGTTGCAGTTGCTATTGTTACATTTTTCTCTGTAGCTGCTGTTTATTTAGCAGACTACTCTTATTTAATTGCCGCTAGAGCTTTTGCACAACTTTCTAGTATTGAAGTTTCCATTATTGTTTCTTTTGTGTTTAGTATTATTAAAATAGGAGAGTTGTTGTTTTCCTTTTTATCAGGAAACATTATTAGTTCAAGAGGTATGAAGTTTGCATTAATCATTCTACCTGCTATGCTTTTATTGTCTGCAGTCTTATCTATCGTTTCTTATATAACAATAGATGATGTTGCATTCTTTTTAATTGCATTTTTTTTATTGAATAAATGGAGTGAGCGTGTAATAAGAAAAGGAATTACAGTACCTGCCATGAAAGTACTTTTTCAACTTGCAGAACCTTCAAAAAGAGCCCAAATTCAAACAGCAATTGAAGGAACAATTAGTCAATTTTCTGTAATTATTACCGGTGTTATTTTATTGGTAATTACTCGTTGGCAAAATGGTCATACTTCTCTTCAATTTTTAAATATTCTAGCTATTATCTCAGCTGTTTTCTTTGGTGCATGGTTTTTAACAGTTTATAGTTTGCATCATAGATATAAATTGAAAATTCAAGAATATTTACACACCATAAAACCTACTGTAAATGTCAAAAATGAATTACTTGAAAACTGGATAGCGGAGAGTGGTAAAAATGGTATATCAGTATTAAAAGAACCAGTATTACAATTGGTTACT
>JBMLQZ010000341.1:0-2841 GCA_049241285.1 Chitinophagaceae bacterium
ACACGAACAGGAACTCCTTTTAACTCCCATTCAGCAAACTTAAATCCTGGCTTTAAATTATCACGATTATCAAGAAATAGATTTCTCTAAAGAAAAATTCATTCCACTATTAATCAATGTTCCAGAAGCCACCAAATCGTTTTCCTACAAAGTAAAAAAACTTCCAGAGTTTAAGTTTGAAACGTATGCAGAAAAAAACATACAATTCGATTATAAACAAAAACTATATCAATTCAAATTCATGGTAAATCAACAGGTGCAAAAAATATTCACCAATTATCCTGTTGTAGATTTTGAGAGTTATTTCAATGTGCCAATGAGTAATATTACTTACAGTTCATTAATTCCACTTTTAAAAGAACAAGTGAAAAAAATGAATCAGGTAAAAGGCATTGATTATTTAATGCATTTTACACGTTATGCCTTTGCTTTTGAAACCGATACAAAAATTTACGGCAAAGAAAAAAGGCTTACACCAGAACAAACTTTATTTAACGAGTTTAGCGATTGTGAAGATAGAGCAGCTTTATTTTTCTTCTTAGTAAAAGAAATTTATAATTTACCAATGATTGCTATTGCTTATCCAACACATGTAACCATAGCAGTAAAACTACCTACACCTTTAGGCGAACCCATTGTATATAATGGTCAACAATATTCTATTTGTGAGCCAACTCCACAATCTAAAAATTTAAAAATTGGGCAAGCAATTCCAGCATTAAAAAATAGTAGTTTCGAGGTGGTATATGCCTACAATCCATAATACAATTTTTGTACGCCAGCTTTCAATAAAATAGCAGCTTTATCCCCGCTTTTCGTTACAAGCCACAAGCCAACACACAAACCAAAAGCAATTGTGGGCTTTTCACTTCAATCGGGCGTAAAATGTCAGCTACAACAACCATAGCAGCAAACAATCAATAGTTATTGAGTAATCATTAAGTTCCATTACATTGAATTCATTTTCTATATATTTGATGAAATTTTTTTCTCTTGAATATGTCAGAAAAAACTGTTGAAATTGCCGTAACCGACGATCATGAGTTATTTAGAAAAGGCTTAATTGCACTAATAGATGCCCTTGATGGCAGATTTAAAGTTGTAATAGAAGCTACCAACGGCAACGATTTAATTACACAATTGCAAGCAGCTCCTTCAATTCCAGATTTAATTATTCTCGATATGAATATGCCTGGTAAAAGTGGTTACGAAACTGTTGTTTGGTTAAACCAGCATTATCCTAATATTAAAGTACTTATTGTAAGTATGGTAGAAAGAGAAGAAAGCGTAATTCAAATGCTTAAATTGGGTGTAAGAGGTTATTTAAGTAAAGATATTGCTCCAGAACATTTAGAAGAAGCCATTTTAGCGGTTACTGAAAAAGGGTTTTATTATACCGATTTTATTACGGGAAAATTGCTGTTAGAACTACAAAAAGATATTAATTCAATCAATACACCAGTTTTTTTATCAGAAAAAGAAAAAGAAATTTTACAGCTAATGTGTACAGAGCTTACGCACAAAGAAATAGCCAATAAATTAGGAGTAAGCGTAAAAACTGTTGATAATTACAGAGATGTTCTTTGTAAAAAATTAAATGCAGTTTCAAGAATAGGATTGGTAACCTATGCCATAAGAAACAAAATTGTAGAAGCATAATGCTTTCAAAGTGTATGAATACCAATTTTAAAACAAACTATTAATTCTATTTCTTTCCTAAATACGAAAAACATTATCCTAGTTTTATAACTATTTTCACCACCTAAATTAATAATATCATGAGCATTGTAGTTGGCCAAAAGGCTCCAGATTTCACCTTATTTGATAGTGATAAAAATCAAGTTACCTTATCTTCTTTACAAGGTAAAAATGTAGTGTTATTGTTTTTTCCATTAGCATTTACTGGTGTGTGTACAGCAGAATTATGCAATGTAAGAGACAATATTGCAACGTATAACAGCACCAATGCTACTGTTCTAGGTATTTCAGTAGATAGTTTGTTTACATTAGACAAGTTTAAAAAAGAGCAGAACTTAAATTTTCCTTTATTAAGTGACTTTAATAAAGAGGCAGCAAAAGCATTTGATGTACTTTATGAAACATTTCCTGCTTTTGGAATGCAAGGTGTAAGTAAAAGAGCAGCATTTGTAATTGACACAGAAGGTACAGTTAAATACGCAGAAATCTGTGCTACTCCTGGCGATTTGCCAAGTTTCGAGGCTATTCAAGCTACTTTGGCAGCAATATAAATTGTTGTTTTCAATGCATAAAAATCAGACTTAACCAAGATTGTTAAGTCTGATTTTGTTTTTTAGCATAGAATTAGTTCTAATTATCTTGTTTTTAATGTTACTTTGTAAAAAGAATGTAGTTCAAAAAAACATTTTAGCTATATTTAACCAATGAATAAACTTTACATATTCTTCTTATCTATATTTTTTGCTGTTACTAGTGTACAAGCTAGTAACCCTAAAACTGTAGGTATAGGTGATGGTTCTGTAAAAGTTGTTCGTTTTTATCCAAATCCTGCAAGTGCAGTTATCAATTTCGAGTTTAAAGGAATTGATAAATCTTACAACATTCAAGTATTTAATTTTCTAGGAAAAAGAATGGTAAATCAAGCAGTTACCTCAAATAAAATTGCTTTCTCCTTAGAAACATTCTACCGTGGTTTGTACGTTTTTCAATTAAGAGATCAAGATGGAAACATTGTTGAAAGCGGTAAGTTTCAAGTAGTAAAATAATGCTTGTTTTCAACCTATTTTATCTGTTGGTTACTTCTACAATTAAAAATTTCAAATAATTGGTATTTTCCATTCCCCAAATTATTGGATGGTCACT
>JBMLQZ010000342.1:0-8085 GCA_049241285.1 Chitinophagaceae bacterium
AGCAAAACGTTGAACGCCTACACAAACAACCCATATTACAATAATTATGTAGAGTAATTTTTTGTTCCGTTTTATTTGCCGCCTTAGAAAATAAATGGTTAGTGCAGCAATTGTAGTTAAAGTAATGGCTAATACATTTGGCTCTACAATTAATGTTGCTACTACTAAAGCACCAAAAGAAAATCCAATAATCAATAATGCTGGTGGTAAGCCTTCTCTATACATTACAATAAAAAATGAAAAATACACCAATGCTAAACCTGTTTCATTTTGTAAAATAGATAATGCAGCAGGTGTTAATGCTATTAAACTGCCAATAATTTGAGATTTTAGTTTTGTAAAATCAGTTTCTTGTCTTGATAAAAATTTTGCTAAGGCTAATGCTGCAAAAATTTTACACATTTCTGCGGGTTGAAGATTAAAACCACCACCTAGAGGAATCCAACTTTTAGAACCATTGATATTTTTACCTATTACAAAAGTGGCCAACATTAATAAAATGCCAAATGCATAAAATAAATTGGCAAAAGCAGTAAATAACTTACTATCTGCTAGTAATATAAAAGTTGCAAAAACAAAACAAACACCAGAAAAAATAACCTGTTTACTATAGTTAGTTTTTCCGTTAATAAATGATTGAAATACATCAATACCAGGCTTATATTCTACCATAAATATGCAAAGAATACCAATAAGCACCAGAATTGCATATAACCATACAATTATCCAATCAACACCTGGCGATACTGCACTATTTTTTTTAGTTGACATACAATGGATTAAGGCTTTTCAGTTTTTTTGATAGTAGATTTTTTATCATCTATAATTGGAAGTGCTGCTACCAGCTTAGGACTTTTGTTACTTGTATCTTTTTTTGGAGCTACAGGTACAACTGGCTTTAAAGGAATGTTTTGCAATTCAATTTCAGACTCTAAATCAGTTGTATCACTGGTTTCTCTATCTAAAATTCTCTGAGCCTCTAAAGCAGCTTGTTTTGCTAAACGAATAGAATCTCTTTTATTCAATTCTAATTGCATTAGCTTAGGAATTAAATACAATTTTGTAATTCTTTCTTCTAATTCTTTTCTGTTTTTAGCGATGGTGTCATTTAAATATTTTTCAATTAATAAACTAGCAATAGGAGCTGCACTACTTGCACCATAGCCAGCGTTTTCACAAAGCACTGCAATAGCAATTTTAGGATTATTACGTGGGGCAAATGCACCAAAAAAAGCATGGTCTTTTTGTTTGGCTCCTCTAAAAGCATTTTCAACTGTTCCTGTTTTTCCACAGATGACAATACCTGGTACTTTTGCTGCGGCTCCAGTTCCAAACTCCATAGTTCCCTGCATTCCTTCATGTACTTCTTCAAAAATGCTATCTGCTATAGGAAGGGTATAATTTTTCTTTTTATAAGGATTTAATATACCATATTCATCACCACCTTCTATTGAATCAATTAAATGTGGAGTATAATACCAACCTTTATTGGCAATAACTGCCATCATATTACTCAATTGGGTTAAGGTAGTTAAAATTTCACCTTGGCCAATACTATTACTAACGATGTTACAACTCTGCCAACGTGGTCCAAACACTTTTTGAATATCTTTTGGAGTTGGCATATTTCCACGCTTTTCGCTTGGCATATCTACACCTAAACGTTTACCCAATCCAAAAGAATAAGCGTATTGATTAATTTTATTGATGGCACTATCATGACTAGGAAATTTATTTGCTTCTATAATTCTTCTGTAGGTTACAGCAAAATAACTATTACAACTATGAGAAATAGCAGGTTTTAAAGTAAAACTACCAGATGCATGGCAACCCATTCTTCTACCACAACCATAATATGCACCTGGGCAAGAAACTACCATTTTATCATCAATTACTCCTTCACTCATACCTACTATACCAACAAATGTTTTAAATGTGGAACCTGGAGAATAATAAGTACCCATAGTTCTATTTAATAATGGTAATCTAGGATCTTGAAACAATTCACTAAACCTTCTTCTACGTTGGTTACCTGTCAAGTAATTAGGATTATAAGTAGGTGCACTTACCATACATAAAATACCACCCGTTTTAGGATCAATGGCAACAATACTACCAACTTTATTCGTCATTAATTTTTCACCCAATTGTTGTAGCTCTACATCTAGACTTGAATATAAATTTTTACCAGCAATAGCAGTTGTATCGTATTCTCCATTCTCATAGGCACCTTGTAAACGACTTTTATTATCTCGTATATAACGTTTTACGCCTCGTTGCCCCATCAAAACTTTTTCATAAGTTCTTTCAAGACCAGTCATTCCTGTATAATCACCTAATTCATAGCCTTCATCTTTATGTCTTCTTAAAAATCCGGTATCAACTTCAGCAATATAGCCTAGAACATTGCCTGCTGCACTAAACGGATAGTTTCTAGTTGACCGTTCACTTAATATAAAACCAGGAAACTTATACATGTTTTCGTTTAAACGAGCATACATTTCAGGTGTTAATAAAGCTTCAAAAACACTTGGTCGTACACTACCATTTTTAAAAACAATGTCACGCATTCTTTTTTTATAATTAGCCGTATCAATACCTAATAACTTACAAAGCAACAAAGTATCTGTTCCTTTTGATTCTGTTGGTGTAACTACCAAATCGAAAGTGATTTGGTTTTCGAGTAAACTTCTTTTTTTTCTATCAAAAATAATTCCCCTATCTGGATAGATAATTTTTCTGTAAATGGCATTATTATCTGCAGCCAGTTTGTATTTGGAAGAAAATACTTGTAAATTGATTAATTGACCCAGAATAACAATAAATACAACTCCAAAAATTATTTGTATAACACCGCCACGACTTTGATTAAATACAGGCATAAAATTTCAGGTAATTTTTTTTGAGAAGTAACTACAAAGTTGAGTGTATAATTGTATTATTATCAAAATGTGCATTAATTATTTTTTATAAAAAAAGGAAGCACATTTTTACATGATTGCTTCCTTTAATAGAATCTTATAAATAATTAGTGCCGTTATTGAGTAGCCATTTTTTCAGCATTTTCGGCTAATTGTAATGCCTCAATAAATTCATCAATTTCACCATTTATTACAGCATCTAAGTTGTACGATGTTAGGTTAATTCTATGATCAGTAACTCTACCTTGTGGCCAGTTATAAGTACGTATTTTAGCACTTCTATCACCTGTACTTACCAATGTTTTCCTACGTTTTGCAATTTCATCTTCATGTTTACGTACTTGTTCTTCATATAACTTTGTACGTAACATGGTCATTGCTTTTTCTCTATTTCCTAACTGACTTCTTTCTGTTTGACAAATAATTACTACACCTGTAGGAATATGCGTTAACATAACCTTGGTTTCAACTTTATTTACATTTTGCCCACCAGCACCACCACTTCTTGCGGTTTCCATTTTTACATCGGCAGGATTTAATTCAAAATCAATTTCCTCTGCTTCAGGCATTACGGCAACAGTAGCAGCAGACGTGTGTACACGACCTTGGGTTTCAGTATTTGGTACACGTTGTACACGGTGTACGCCACTTTCAAACTTTAATGTTCCATAAACATCTTCACCAATCACTTCAACCATAACCTCTTTATAGCCACCAACAGTGCCTTCACTTTCGCTAGTAATGCTTGTTTTCCATCCTTTTTTAGCACAATAACGCAAATACATTCCTAATAAATCTCCAGCAAATAAACTAGCTTCATCACCACCGGTACCTGCTCTTATTTCAAGAATGGCATTTTTATCATCCTGTGGATCTTTAGGAATCAACAGTTTCGTTAATTCTTTTTCTAGCTGTTCTTTTTGGCTTTCAAGTTCAGGCAATTCCATCTTGGCCAATTCTTTCATGTCTTCGTCGCCACCATGTAAGCTTTCTTTTAAAAACTCATAGTCTGCCAATAATTTTCTATATGCCTCATAAGGCTGCACAACTTTTTCTAATGAGCGATATTCTTTGCTCATTTTACCAAATTCGCTTTGGTTATTAATAATTTCAGGGTTGGTAAGTGCAATTCCCACTTGTTCAAACCTGGCTTTAATAGCATCTAACTTATCCAGCATAGCCTTCACCAATTTTTTCGGATGGCAAAAGTACAGTTTTCGTAGCTAAGCACATGCTTAAAACTATACCCAATTCGTTAAACGAGAATAATAAGTAATTTTTTTTAGAAAAATGGCGTATCCCGCTTCAATAGCGGGTCGGGCTTTTCGTTGCAAGTCCTCGTTTCGCTACGCTTCACTGTGGGCTTTTCACTTCAATCCCTTACGCAAAAGCACCAATTTTTCACCGTACTTTTATCCACTCATCATAAATAAAGTAAAATCATGTTGTTTACAAATCATTGCTTTTATATTCAAAGCAAAATTAATAGTATGATTAAGCGTACAAAGGCATTGTTCATTACTGCAATAATGGCATTTTTCTGTTTTCTTATATTAAATGTTCATGCTCAAAAAGCAGATATTCTTATTCAAAACGGAAAGGTTATAGATGGTTCAGGTAACTCTTGGTTTTATGCCGATGTTGCAATACAATCAGGTAAAATAGTGGCAGTTGGTAAACTTACTAATTGGCAAGCAACAAAAGTTATAGATGCTAATGGTTTTATAGTTTCCCCTGGTTTTATAGATGTTCACACCCATATTGAAGGTGATGAAGAAAAAAATGCAACTGCCAAAAGCTTTATTTACGATGGTGTAACAAGTGTTGTTACAGGTAATTGTGGCTCATCAAATACCAACTTGCAAAGCTATTTTCAAAAAATGGATAGCCTAAAACTGTCGATAAATATTGCTTCTTTAATTGGTCATAACGATGTACGAAAAGCGGTAATGGGAAGAGCCAATAGAAAACCTACAGAAGCCGAAATGCAGCAAATGGAAGCTATTGTAGAGCAGGCTATGAAAGATGGTGCAGTTGGTTTTTCAACAGGATTAATTTATATACCTGGCACTTACAGCGAAACCGAAGAAGTAGTTCGTTTGGCAAAAGTTGCTGCTAAATACAATGGCATTTATGCTAGCCATATTAGAAGCGAAGGTGATAGTGTTGTATCTGCCATCTCAGAAGCTATAGAAATAGGAAGATTGGCTAAAATACCTGTACAAATTTCACATTTTAAATTAAGTGGTCAACAAAATTGGGGAAGAAGTAAAGAAACCATTCCATTAATTACAAAAGCTAGAACAGAAGGTATAGAAGTTACCATAGATCAATATCCATATACAGCAAGTAGCACCAATTTAGGAACACTTTTACCAGATTGGATTTTAGCTGATGGTCAAGATAGTATTGTAGCAAGACTAAGCAATCCTGCAATTCGTAAACAAGCAACCGACATTATGCTTCAAAACCTCAAAAAAAGAGGATTAAAACATTACAGCTATGCAGTAGTTGCTTATTTTAAAAATGATACCACTTTCAATGGAAAAAGTATAGAAGCAATAAACTTATTAAAAGGTAAAAAACACCATGCAAAATCTGAAATTGAAACCATTTTTGAAATGATGATTCAAGGAGGTAGTAGTATGGTTTTTCATGGAATGAGTGAGGCAGATGTAAAAAACATCATGCAATATCCTTTTAATATGTTTGCAAGCGATGCTGGCATTAGAACTTTTGGTGCAGGAAATCCGCACCCAAGAGGTTATGGCACCAATGCTAGAGTATTGAAAAAATATGTAAGAGATGAAAAAGTAATTACGCTAGAAGAAGCAATAAGAAGAATGACTAGTTTGCCTGCACAGAAATTTCAATTAAAAGACAGAGGATTTATAAGAGAAGGTTTGCAAGCAGATATAGTGGTGTTTGATGAAAAAAAAGTGGCAGATTTATCTACGTTTGACCAACCTCACCAATACAGCACAGGTTTTCAGTATGTAATAGTAAATGGGCAACTTACAGTTGAGAATGGAGTACATAACGAAACTAAAAACGGATGTATTTTAAAGCGTCAATAAGTATTAATACAATTAAAAAATGATTAAAGAATTTGAAATGAATAATCCAATTGTCATTTATTGTTACGATGCATATTGTGGTTGGTGTTATGGATTTAGCAATGTTATCAAAAAGCTAGACGAAAAGTATAGCCAATACATGCAGTTTGAGGTTTTATCAGGTGGGATGATTTTGCCTGAAAAGCCTGTACATATTGGTGTTACTGCAGGTTATATTCAACAAGCATATAAAACTGTAGAAGAATATAGTGGCGTAAAATTTGGAAAAGATTATTTATGGCATATTGAAAATCCGGAATTAAGCGATTGGTTTCCTAACAGCGAAAAACCAGCTATTGCTCTGAGTATAGTTAAAGAATTATTGCCTAATAAGCAAGTGAGCTTTGCTAGTGATTTGCAATATGCTTTGCACTTTGAAGGAAGAGATTTAACAGACGATGAGGCCTATAAACATTTATTAGAAAAATACCGATTAAATTTTGATGAGTTTTATTCTAAACTAAAAAGTGTTGAGTATAAAGAAAAAGCACACTACGAATTTCAATTGTGCAAACAATTACAAGTAACGGGTTATCCTTATGTATTGTTGCAAACCAATGAAACAAAATTCTATCTACTTACAAAGGGATATACCAGTTTTGAAAACATTCAATTACGATTAGATAATGTATTGATGGAAATTCAGCAGTAATGAGACTTGCTTATCAATTTCAATAATCGTCATTATCTATTTTAATATTACATTGATAAAAAAAAGCGACTTTCTAAAATAGAAAGTCGCTTTTATAAACTCATAAGCAGAAAATCAAATTCTGATTATTTTATTAATAATGTCTAAGGTTAACTGTTGCAAGAGCTTGTGATTGAGCAGTTCCTATCGAAACGATAGTAAAAATTCTACCAGAAGTTGCAAAGTTTGTACCTAAACTAGAAGAAAATACAACATTTTGTGTACCAGCTGCTTTAATTTTTAAAGTATATGTACCTGCTGGCAATGGTGTAAATGCTGATAATGTTGTTACATTAGGAGTTGCACCTAAATAATATCTATTAGTTAGTGTAACACTATCATTCGGTGTAGCAGATGTTCTTAAAAAAGTAACATCCCAAGCACCTCCTCTTGGTGAAGCATGAATAAATCTTGCATGAACTTGTCCAGTTGCAGGAACTGATAAATTATCTTCTAAACGAGCAACTAATAACGAATTTCTAGCTGCACTCAACGTATCATAAACGATAGCTGTATAAGATTTATTAACTTCAAAAGGTAAATCAGCGTTAAAAACGTTCGTTCTTCCAGAATCGGCAGAAACCTTAATGTTTCTAGTTCCAGCCAATAAAGGAACATAAATCTGTCCATTTCCTGCACCACCACTTAATGCAGTAATACCATAAGTTAATCTCCTAGAGTATTTTGGAACCAATCCATCAACAACTAAGTCAACTGTTGGCGCTCCAGGTGCAGCATGTAATACAGCTACAGCTGCTGTGCTGTTGGTCGCTGATTGCTCGGTAGCTTCTTTTTCACAGGCTACAAGTGCCATTAAAACAAAAGCGTATGAGATATATTTTTTCATTGTAATACTTTAAAATTTGAAAATAAATTAATAGTTCTTATTTTGTTGAATGTTTGGATTAGCATCTCTTTCATTCTGTGGAATAGGCCATACCCATTCTCTACGAGTATTTGCTAAAATAGCAGCAGTAGTTGGAGTACTAATTGTTCCACGATCAATTGCTCTGTAAGTTCTCTTCAAATCAAACCAACGGTGCCCTTCCATAAACAATTCTTTTCTTCTCTCCAACTCAATAGCAGTTGTTAATGCAGCACCTGTTTCAACACCAGGAACAAAATTGTTGATACGTGCGGCTCTCAAGGTGTTCAAATCTAATAATGCAGCTACTCCTTGTCCAGTATTTGCTCTAGCTTCAGCTCTAATCAAGTACATTTCACTTGTTCTGAAAGCTTTCCAATCTACTAAACCGTCTAAAGCAGCACCTTTTCCCAAAAACTTTGTAACAACCAATCTAGTATTTGCTCTTACAACAGCTGTTGTAGAAAAACCTCTTGTAACAGAAGTAGAGAA
>JBMLQZ010000343.1:0-13374 GCA_049241285.1 Chitinophagaceae bacterium
CATAGAGATATGGGGCCTCGTTCTCGTTACTTAGGAAAAGAAGTTCCATCAGAAATTTTAATTTGGCAAGATCCCATACCAGAGGTAACGTATGAATTAGTAAATGAACAAGATATAGCTTCTCTTAAAGCAAGTATTTTAGCATCAGGTTTATCAATTGCTGAATTAGTAAGCACAGCTTGGGCTTCAGCATCAACCTTTAGAGGTTCAGATAAAAGAGGCGGTGCAAATGGTGCTAGAATAAGATTAGCTCCTCAAAAATATTGGGAAGCAAATAACCCTACTCAGTTAGCAAAAGTGCTATCGGTTTTAGAATCAATTCAATCTGATTTTAATGCAAAAAGCGATAGCAAAAAAATATCAATTGCTGATTTAATTGTACTTGCAGGAAATGCAGCAATTGAGCAATCTGCATTAAAGGCAGGATTTCAATTGCAAATACCATTTACACCTGGAAGAGCAGATGCAAATGCTGAACATACCGATGTAGATTCTTTTGTTGTATTAGAACCAAAAGCCGACGGTTTCCGCAATTATGCTAAAAGCCATTTTGCAAAAATTGCCGAAGATTTATTAATAGATAAAGCACAATTATTAACACTTACAGCTCCTGAAATGACAGTATTAGTAGGTGGTTTAAGAGTGTTAAATGCCAATTTTGATCATTCAGGTTATGGTGTGTTTACCAATGATAAAGAAACCTTAACTAATGACTTTTTTGTAAACCTATTAGACATAAATACTACTTGGAAACCCACTTCTGACAAGAAAGATTTTTTTGAGGGAAGAGATAGAAAAACAGGTGAAATTAAATGGACTGCAACAAGAGTAGATTTAATTTTTGGATCTAATTCTGAGTTAAGGGCTTTGGCAGAGTTATATGCAAGCAATGATGCTAAAGAAAAATTTGTGCATGATTTTGCAAAGGCTTGGAATAAAGTAATGAACTTAGATAGATTTTAGATAAAAATTTTCAGCAATCAAAAACAACCTTTCTTCACAAGAGAAAGGTTGTTTTTTTATGAATACCTATTATTTGCGAATATTTTTCAATTATTGAATTACCACAAAACAAAGAAGGTAAGCGTACCAATTTTTGTAGAATATCTTCTAATTCAAATAAAAACTTGCAAAAGTTTGCAATTTAAAAAAAAATATACTTTAATATTGCAAAATATTGCAGCTAATTTTCTAATTTGCAGCACATTTTGGCATTATTGATTTTTAGAGAATTTTTCGTTTGGTTTTTAGGTGTTATTTGGTTTCTAGTATTTGCATGATGAGAGATAACCGCCTTTTTTTGAAAAGGCGGTTTTTTTGTACATTTAATTTACCAAGCAAAATGTTCGTAAAATTCAACCCCCAATGACTTCTGAAAAATTCAAAAACCTATCATTAGAAGATCAAAACCAACTTCTACGTTCCATATTAACCAGTTTACCCCATGTAATTTTGATTCTAGATATTCAAAAAGGCCAAAATATTTTTGTGAATGAAAGTGTTTTTACGAAAATCGGTTACACAATAAATGAAATACATGACTTAGGAACTAATGTGTTGAAAGAAATTCTACATCCTGATGATTTTGAGGAAATACCAGAATTATTTGAAAAATTTCGCACCATGAAAAAAGACGAAATTTTTGTACATACTAACAGATGGAAAAATAAGCAAGGGCACTATATATGGTTTCGAAACCAAGTAATTCCTTTTTCAAAAGATGAACACGAAAACACTATTTCTGTATTAGGAATTTCAAGGGATATTACTAAAGAAATTCAAACCCAAAAGAATATTCTATTACAAATGGAAGCACTTGAAAATATATCTTATACAGTGTCACATGAATTAAGGCATGAGCATACAAAAGTGCTTGGTATTATTCAATTATCGAAACAGGGTAAACAAATTTCGTCTGAAAATTTATTGCAGCTATCAGAATCAATCAGTGAGAGTACACAAAAGATCGATATTTCAATTAGAGAGCTAAACAACAGAATTACCCAAATAAAAAATGAATTCTCTGAGATTATTAGTAAAATAGATTATTCTAATGGATAGGTTTATTTTATAGGAACAAACAAAGGGCCAGCAAAGCAAGGATACGTTTTTATTTTATAAATACCATCCTCATAATAGGTTTCTGCCCAACAATATTGTTTTCCAGGGGTGTCATCGTTTTTCATTTGAGGTACATACCAAAATACCAAATCTGTGTTTACAATATTTTCTGGTTGTTGATTAATAAATTTTTCTGGCCCTTGCTTATAATCGGTATTGCAACATGGGCCAATTGTAATTAAATCTGTTTCGCCTTCATCTTTATCAGGATGATTTTTTGTTACATAAGCAAATGCATTATCACCTCTGCCTCCATCATTAAATTGACCTCTACTTGGTTCAATGTAAAAACCACTTCCATCGTTTAATAATAGTTTATATTGATACTTATCATTGTTGTAAATAGTAGTTGCTGTTTGTTGTTGCCATTTTTCTTGCTTCCATAATTCCCATTTTTCTTTATTCCATTCATAAAACTGTTGACTACTTCCTGCAAATGCAATTCTAAAAACGGGTCTATAAGTTCCATTATTTCCACAACCTCTACCAATACTAGCACATGAAACTCTAAAACGTCCATCGTTATAAAAAAAATAACGTTGAGCATAACTGTAGTTACAGGCACCTGGCCACATTTCGCTGTAAAATTTTTGTTCTAGTACAAAACCCACAATGCTATCATTTTCAACTAATTCAGCAATTTTTGGAGGCTCAGTAGCCACAACAGCAGCTTGACTAAAAATTGGACAACCAACAGCATCGCTATAGCCAAAACCATCGGTGCCAGAATAGCTTACATGCCAATCTACTAGCTTTGCATTATTTACAACCCTTTTATTTTTATACTGAACATTACTAATCATTAAACCATCAGAGCTGGTTAATAAATAGTCCAACTTCCAACCATTTTTTTGTAAAGCATTTACTTTTTCGCAATAACAATCGGCAATATTTTCATTTTGTAATTTTCGTTCCGTAATCACAATTTCAGGAGCGTCTTTACCAACATCGGTCCATCTTAATCCAACAATACGGCAGTCTGTTAAGTCTACAACAGCCCATAATGCTCTACTACCAACAACAAAAGTTGGAGCCACACATACATGCATTGAACGTTCACAGCGAGTTCTGTTTAATGCTGTTTTTGTACTAGCCATAAGTGCTTCACTAGCATTCGGCTTAAAGCCCAAAGCTTTAGTTACCTCTGATGCGTTTATAGCAATATTTGTAGCAAGTGTAATTAAATGTTTAGGAAGATCTGGTTGAGTTTGAGGGTAATTGTTGACGCTTAAAACTCTGTTAGAAAAATAATCAACAATGGCAACTGTTGTAAGGTTATAAGCAAAGTTATACATTTCAACTCTGGCAAGCGTTCCAGCTAAAAATGGTGTTCCTTTTTTTACATCTCCTGGTCTTGCTGGGTAAACGCCAAAAATTTCATTTAATAAAGGCTTTTTGGTTCTTCTATCAAAAACATACTTTGTAAAATTGCTGTCTGTTAGTGCAATTTGTTGGGCAAGCAACATTTTTTCACTCACATTGTCGGTCAATAATTTTATGGGTAGTTTGCTTTGAAGCGTTGTTGCAATATCTTTTTTTCTATTAACAATATACCAAGCTGTATCGTTTGACATGGCTAAATTTCCTTGCTTAAATTCATTAACATAGGCTGCATTATTGGCTTTTGGTTTTTGCGACCATAAGTACAACGGAAACACACACACAACGATGAATACATTTTTTATTGATACCATGTGGTTAATATTGCTAAGGATGAAACGGATTTTTAAAATATTTATTTTTTAAAATGCTACTATCGGTTAAAGATGCTAAAAACAGAATTAGTTCTTTTTTTTCTTGTTGTGAAATGGTAAAACCCTTGATTTTATTGCTTTTTTTATCATTCAAAATTCCATTGCCTTTCCATTTACCTTCGGTGATGTTTCTACCACCACTAGCGTAAATATCAATCATTTCTTCAACAGAATTTACAGTTCCGTCGTGAGTGTAAGGAGCTGTAAGTAATATATTTTGAAGTGATGGAACCTTAAACTTTCCATCATCTTTTGCTGCTTTTGTAATGTGATACAGACCTTTATCAGCTTCAGGATACACATTATTGTTGTTAACATTATACAATCCAGTATTGTAAAAATTATTTGTAGAATTTCCATCTAAATATTTTCCAGAATGGCAGCTGCCACATTGTAGTTTTTCAGAGAAAAAAAGTTTCATGCCTCTTTTTGCTTGTATTGATAAAGCATTGGTATCTCCATTAATAAATTTATTAAAAGGTGCATTATTCGAAACCAATGTGGCTTCAAAAGCTGCAATTGCTTTTATAATATTGGTAATGTGTATGGGCTCTTCTTCGTAAATAAATGCTTTTTTAAAAAGCTGTTGATAGGCATTGTTTTTTTTAAACCTTTCAATAATTATTGCCTCATTATTTTTAACACCCATTTCTTTTGGATGCTCATTAAACAAAGGAAATTGCATTTGTTGAGAGAAGGTTCTAATTGTAGAATCTCCCCATGTGTACGAACTTCTGTATACTGCATTAATTAGTGAGGGAGCATTTCTTTGAACACTAAACCCATCAGCACCTAAAGAAGTTCTATAACCATCAGAAAAAGCAAATTTTGGATCGTGGCATGAAGCACATGAACGAATATTATTGTATGATAATCTTGTATCGAAAAACAAAAACTTGCCTAATATTACTAGCTCTTTTTTATTAGAAGAAAGCTTTTTTTTAGGAGATTGAAATAGAGCGTTTAATCCCAAAATAAACGAAGCAACACAACCCAGTTTTAATAATACGGTTTGCATAAAGCTATTATTTCAAATCAATTAAATCCCATATTTGCTGTTGATTATTCCAACTAAAAACATAAGTAGTTTCGGGCTTTTCGCTAGATGCTTGTAAGTTATAATTAAAGGCCACTCCATTAACAATCATATTACCATTTACAAACTTTATTTTTCTTGCTTTATCATCTCCCCTTGGTCCTAATCCTTCTAACGAGCATTCAAGTTGTATAGTTTGTTTTTCAAATTGCCCACTTTTACCAATTACTATTGAATAGATGTGGCCAGTACGTGTGGTGCCGAAATATAATTTTTTATTTCCCTTATTATCATAGTTAACTGCTAAACCCATCACGTCCTTACCTTGTAAGGTATCAACTATTTTTTTAGTGGTTGCATGTATTTCGTAAATAATTCCTTTTTCTTGATATCTGTTCGATCCTTGAACTGAGCTGGCAAATAACATATTGCTGGTGCAATCGTATGTTAAACCTAATAATCCATAAGGGTTTTGTAAGTAACCTTTTATTTTTTGAAGTGGCAACGATTTCCATTTTTGCATTATGCCAGTTAAATAATCAATTTTGTAAATGATGTTTTGCTCTAAAGGATTATTGTGTAAAAATGAGACCAAAGGAGCCGGAATGGTAAAAACGTTTCCCTGCACATCCAAAGCAATGGTAGCTAAATATCCAGCCTTTGTCCATGTGTGGTGTTGATACATTCTTCCTTTTATAGATTGATTATTGGGAGCTTTTTCATTATTACTAGGTAGCAATTCAATTAATGCTAAACCTATTTTAGATTTTTCAGAAGTGCTTAAAGCCGCCCATTTTGGATTAAATCCAAATTTTGAGATAAAAAGTGGTTCTTTTTGGCATGATTTAATATCGAATTGTGCATAACTCTTGCTTTGAGTAAGAAAAAGAATCAAAAAATTAATTAAAACAATTTTCATCTTTCTTTTATTTTCAATATATGAGTAGAAGTTTTTTCAATCGATTCACTAATAAAAATTACATAAAAAATGATGTTGATTTTTGCTTAGAATTTCTTACAATCTATTTGTTTTTTTAGGTGTTTTTAAGTTTTTTCTTCTTTTCAACCACTTGTTTAAGAAATCCTCAAAAAAAACCCCCTAAAATGTTTCAATGTCGCTCAAATGTTTTTATTTTGTACTAATTTCCATTAATGTGGATAATTATTTTTGATTATAAACCAAATCAACAAAATCCAAATCTCCTATATAACTTTCAATTTTCATTACATGGTCAATTTTACTCACCCCCTAAATCAGTTATTGCAAAAGGTGTCTATTCCAAAAATAGTTGCACTTGCAACCATCTCAATTTTAGCAATTACTTCTACCAACGTAAGTGCACAAGTAAGTGGTAACGTGTTTAGAGATTTTAATGCAAATGGTAGCAAGGAGGCTTCAAGTAGTTATAACGAACCAGGCGTAAGCGGAATAACAGTTACCGCTTATGATGCTGCAGGTACAATACTAGCAACTACTACAACAGATGCATCTGGAAATTTCAGTTTTTCTAGTGGGCAAGTTTCATCTGGAACAAAAGCAAGAATTGAATTTACTGCATGGAAATCAGCAGATTATCCAGCCGCTTTAGGATTGCAAAATGCCTCTAGTGTTCAATTTGTAACAGCTCCTTCAACAGCAGCAAACTTTGCTATCAATTATCCTGGAGATTATTTTAGCAATTCAAATCCCAAAGTGATTATTCCTGGATATTCCAACGGTAATAATAGAGTTTCAGGTTCAAGTGCTGCAAGCAGCGACGCTGTTTATGCTTACAATTATGACCTAAGTGGTTCTGTAGATATTTTAGCAAATCTTGGCCAAATTGGTTCTGTATGGGCAACAGCTTATCATAGAAAAGCGGATAAAATGTTTTATGCTGCATTTGTAAAAAGACATGTAGCACTTGGTTCGTTAGGCACTGCTGGAATTTATGTAACTAACAATGCAAAATCTGCCAATAATACTACCAACACAACCACTTTTGTAAACCTTAACGCTGTTAATTCAGCCTTTGATGCAGGAACGGTTACTAGAAATTTTAACCCAGGAAATGGAGATAAGTCACAAGCAAATTATGATGAAGAAGCATTTGATGCTGTTGGTAAAAAAGGAATTGGTGGTATGAGTATATCTGATGATGGAAAATATTTATATTTAGTAAATTTAAATGATAGAAGACTTTGGAGAGTAGAAGTGGGAGAAAATGGAACTGCACCAACAAGTGCATCACAAATTCAACAATATTCTGCAGTGCCACCATCATCTGGTGGAGGTCAAAGTTTTAGAATATTTGCGGTTAAATATTATAGAGGTGATATTTATGTTGGATGTGTGAACGATGGCGTACATGTTAGCGGAAATCCAGTAAATAGAGATAACTTGATGATGTACGTTTATAAAGTTGGAGCAGATGAAACACCAGGTTCTGCAACTTTTGACATTGTTTTACAAGCACCTTTAACATATGATAGAAGAGCCAATTTGAATAGTGGCTATGGTGGTGGCAAAAACACCGTTTACACCGATCCAAATGGAACAAATAATGCTTTAAGTAATACAGCATGGCATCCTTGGGCAAGAACTTTTGCCGAACTATTAGTTGGAGGAAGTGCTACAAAACCAATGTATCCACAACCTATTTTATCAGGCATTGAGTTCGATCCAATTGATGGCTCTATGATTTTGGGTTTAATGGATAGAACGGGTCATCAAACCGGAAATGAAAATTTTGGTACCAATACTGCTTCTACTACACTCTATACAGGTAATGCTGCAGGTGACATATTAAAAGCTGAAAACGTTGGAGGCAACTATAGCAATTTTACACTTGAAAGTAATGGTACTGTTGGTGGGGTAACAAGTGTAGGTGCAGGCAATAATGAGGGTCCGAATGGTGGAGAATATTATTTTACAGACAGATTTAGACAAGCTGCTGGTGGTGCATTGGGTATTTCAGATGTTACAAGCAATAATGAATATTTAGACCACGAAGAAACTAGTACAGGTAGTCTTGGGTTAGTTGCAGGAAAAGGAGAAGTACTAACAACTGCTTTTGACCCAATTGATGCATGGAATAGTGGTGGAATAAGATATTATAATAATGCAAACGGTATAGCTACAAAGGGTAAGAAGTTGTACGAAGGAATGAACGTAGATGTATTTGGAAAGGCAAACGGTTTAGGCGATATAGAATTTATTACTGCACCCGCACCTATTGAAATTGGTAATAGACTTTGGAAAGATGCTGATGGTGATGGAGTTCAAGATGCAGATGAATTACCTTTCGCTGGTGTAACGGTACAATTATTACAAGGGACTACAGTAATTGCAACAGCAGTAACAGATGCAAATGGCGTATATGTATTTTCTTCAGATGCTTCAAGAACATCAACATCTAGTGCTATATACAATATTTCTACTTTAACTAATAATACAACTTATACTGTTAGAGTGCCCAATATTAGTGGAAGTAACAAGCAATCAGCACTAGCGAATTATGGATTAACAATTGCAAACAATGCAACAGGTTCTAATGCCGATGAAATTGATAGTGATGGAATTGCAATAAATAATCATGCAGATGTTGTTGTAACCACAACTATTGCAGGAGCTAATAATCATAGTGTTGATTTTGGATTTGTGAATTGTGGAACAGGAAGCGTAACTGCTTCTTACACTTCAACTTCTGTAACAGTTGCTAATACGCCTTGCTTAGATAACAATCAAGTAACTTTTGTAAGTACTTCTACCGGTGCTGCAACATATTTCTGGAATTTTGATAATGGCTCAACAGCTACAGTTGCTAATCCTTCTGCAATTACTTATACAACTGCAGGTAGTTATAATGTAAAATTAGTTGTTGAAAGTGCTAACGGATGTAAGGATAGTATAACACAAGTTGTGGTGATTGCATCTTGTAGCACAGGCTCTGGTGGTGGTGGTGGTGTTGAAAGTAAAAGTTTAGGTGATGTAATTGGTAAAAGAAATTTTGCCTTCTATAAAAATGGAGAAAATGGAGAAGTAGTTGATTATAGTCGTAAAGAAAAAATAGTTTCATCATTTGCATCTGATGTTAGTGTTGCTGTAAACAATGTGCAAACAAATAATGCTGCAGGAACCTCTTTAGCTAGCGTAATGCCGTTTAGAGTAGACCCTTCGTTTACACAATATGTTACCTCACCTACAGATTTGGTAAACTTTACTAATGCAATAGAAGTGAGATCAATTGACTTTACTAAAAATAGTTTGCCTAAAGCTGTAGCTTTTGCAACAAAAACATTAGGCGGCGTTTACACACATACTAAACCAATATGTGATAGATTAAGAGGAGCACAACTACTAAAAGTTGAGACTGTTGTAATTGAGAATTACAATTTTGTAAGATATACTTTAAGACAAGAAAATGGTTCTGTTGAATATGCTATTAGTTTCTCTGCTGGTAAAAAAGTTGGTAGAAATAGCTTTAGTATACAAAGCAATTGGATGACAAAAGATTATATTGGTGAAGACACATTATTCAACTATCAACTTTGGGCTGCTTCTCCAGTGCATGTTAGTACAATGGTTTCAGAGGTATTGAGTAGATTAAAAGGTGCAGCTTCTATTTTACCTCAAACAGCAATTAGTGGTTTACCTAATGCTTATATTTCTGAAGGAAATAGAAAAGGTACAGCTTTGAACCTAGTTGTAAATAATGGTACCAACTTTACAAGTGGATATTTTGAAATAGATGAAAAGCGTAATGAAAATGCACCTGTTACAACTAGAATTGTTCCATTTACAGTAACAGCAAAAAACAAAACAAATGTTACCATTCCTGTAAGTGATAATTACGAAGCCGATATTAGAATGATCATCAACAATAAAATTGAAGACATTGTGTATATGGCTGATGGTATTTGGGGAGTTGATTATGACAAATCAAATAGTAGTGTTGCTAAATTTGAAGTAGTAAATGATGCTTCAAGAACTTACACCAATGATGAATATCCTTTGTTAAGAAACGTAAACATTGAGGCAACATCAAAATCTTATATTTCTGTTTATAAGTTCTTAAGAGGTGGCGGTTCAGAGCAAAACCTATCAGATTTCAAATCAATTCGTTTTAATGCTCAATCAAATGCTTCAAATATTAATTTACGTATAACTATTACCAAGAAAGGAATAACAAACTGGGCTAATCAATATACCTATTTAATTAAAGGTTTAAGCAATACAAGTAAAGAATATTTGATTGGTTTAGATGAATTTAAATCTGCAGGTACTACTGACAAACTAGTTGCCTCAGATATAACTTCTATTATCTATAATTATGAAATTGAAGGAGGTAACAACACCAACTTTACTGCTTCATTAAGTAATGTAGCATTTAGCAAGGCCGATGCTGTTTATTTAAGAAGTTTAGAAGCAAAAACGGTTACAGTATTTCCTAATCCAAACTTTGGTAAATTTAGTGTAAGCTTTATGAGTGATAAAGATGCTGTGTTGCAATTAGATATTACTGATATTACAGGTAGAACAATAAGTAAGAGAGTTGTAAATGCAGTAAAAGGCAGCAACTTATTAAACATTGAGTTAAATGGAGCTTACAGAAGCAATGTTTATGTAATAAGCTTATCAGGAAAAGACGGTAAATACAATACTCAAAAAATTACCATTAATCCAAGATAGTTAAGCCGTATCCTCTCATAAAAAACGCCAAACTCAATTTTGAGTTTGGCGTTTTTGTTGCAACAAATCCTTTTAATCAGTAGCCTTTTCCGTTGATTTATACATTATTAATCCTAACATCATTATAAATGCAGATAGAACAATAATTTGTATAATTAAAGAGCTATTTACAAAATCTACTTGCTGACTAGCAGGAATACTCAAGAATAATAATACGGTAATAAGGCCTCTTGGTGCAATAAATAAAAGTGGAAAAATTGGCAATTTAGAAACCGATAACTGAATGGCTCTAATAATTAATATTGCAACAACAATCAATATCGACCATGGTAATGTTTCAAGATTAATAATATCATTGGTTTTAATTAAAAATCCGAATAATAAAAAGAATAATGAACGTATCAAAAAAGTAGATTCTACAATCAATTCTGTAAACTTGTGAATTTCGGTTTCTAAAATTTCTGGCTTCAGCATTTGAATATATTTATTGCTTTTTAATTCGTCTAAATTTCCTAAAAACAATCCTACAATCATTATAAATACCAGTGCCGATAAATGATACACTTTAGCAATGTTATAAATAAGTAAAATAAGTAAAATGATAGGTATAAATTTTACATGATGTTTTATTTTACTCAATAAATAAGCCAGAGCAGCGGTTGCTATAAATGAAATAATAATTAATACTATAAACTCTAACGAAAAACCAAGTAAAGTTGAAAAACCAACATGTGTGTTGAATAATAAAAAATTAAATAATACTACACCAATAATATCTGATAAGCTGCTTTCATAGGTTATAAACTCTCTATTCTTATTCGATAAATTTCTAACACTAGGTATTGCAATGGCACTACTAATAATACATATTGGTAATACATTTATTAAACTAGTTTTAAATGAAACAACTTTATAAAAAGACAATCCAAAAGCAAGCAAACAAGCTAAAGCAATCATTGGCACTAAAGCAATAATAAACGACTGTTTTACAATGCCTAATTTCTGTTTATTCAGTTCTAATTCTAAAGAGCCCTCTAATACAATTAAAATCAAACCAATAGTACCTAATATGGGTAGAATTGGCTGTAAGTCAGGAATAGCAATGTTAAAAAATTCAGCAGATTTTTTAACGCACCATCCTACCAATAATAAAAGAATAACTGAAGGAATTTTTGTTTTAGCTGCACTAATATCAAAAATGTAGGCAATTAAAACCAATACACAAATAGTAATTATAATAGCAGAAGTCATAAATAGCAGATTAAATTGATGAAAAGAAAGATTGGCTACTCAGAAATGAAGACCGTATTAGAAATTCATATGAACTGCTAATTTTATGCCATAATAGACAGATACTGGTAAACAATTATCATTAATCATATTCTTTAGTTACCAACTACATTACATTTACAACTACATAAAAATTGTCTATGTCAATTGAATCAGTACTATTAACACAATTTTCTCATGGTGCAGGTTGTGGTTGCAAAATTGCACCTAAGGTTTTAGAGCATATACTTCAATCAACAACAACAGCTGTTACAGATACCAATTTGCTTGTAGGTAATTCAAGTAGTGATGATGCCGCTGTATATGCTATAGATGCAGATAATGCATTAATTAGCACAACAGATTTTTTTATGCCAATAGTTGATGATGCTTTTCTATTTGGTAAAATAGCTAGTGCTAATGCTATTAGCGATGTTTATGCAATGGGAGGAAAACCAATTCTTGCAATTGCTATTTTAGGTTGGCCAATTGATAAACTGCCCATAGAATTAGCTCAACAAGTTTTAGAAGGCAGTAGAGCTATTTGTAAAGAAGCAGGAATTGTTTTAGCAGGTGGCCATACCATTGATAGTGCTGAACCAATTTTTGGATTAGCAGTAAATGGTATGGTTTCAATTAAGCATTTAAAAAGAAACAATACAGCAAAAAATGGTGATATTCTTCTCTTAACTAAACCTATTGGTGTTGGTATTTTATCAACTGCTCAAAAAAGAGGCGTTTTAAACGAGCATGATGCATTGATTTTTGAACAGCAAATGTGTGTACTGAACAAAGTAGGTGAAGCTTTAGGTAAAGTAGAAGGTGTACATGCAATGACAGATGTTACTGGCTTTGGTTTACTTGGTCACTTACTAGAAATGATGGAAGGCAGTAATTTAAGTGCAACTATTTGGTACAATCAATTGCCAATAATTGAAGCCGCAAAAACATATGTGACTCAAAGAATTGTACCAGATGCAACATATAGAAATTGGAATAGTTATAGCGATAAAGTAGCATTTGATAAAGGTGTAAATGTTATGGAAGCGTTTAACATTTTACCCGATCCTCAAACAAATGGAGGCTTGTTAATTGCTGTTGATCCCAGCGAATTGCAAACAGTTCAAACAATCTTAGAACAACACCAAATAGCATTTATTCAACCCATTGGTGTTTGTGTAGCACAACAAGAAAAAGCTGTATTTATTACCACACACCCCTAATAGTAAAAGTATTAAACCAAAACATCTAAAGATTTTGCGATTTCTCTATCTAAACTTGTAACAACATTGCCTTCATCATGTGTTTGTAACCACACATCTACTTTAGTGTAACTGCATAAGAAAGTAGGATGATGTTGCATTTTTTCGGCTAACTCTCCCATTTGTATAATAAAGATCATTGCTTTTGAAAAGCTGCTAAATACAAACTGTTTGTGTAATTGATTATTTGTTTCTTGCCACATAATGATTGCTGTTTAGTTGAATTTTGCAATACCGTTTACTTAAACGTACAACATAATA
>JBMLQZ010000344.1:0-8754 GCA_049241285.1 Chitinophagaceae bacterium
TTGTTATTTTATATCCATTATAATTTTTTTTGGCTAATTAAATGCTCTAAAAACGAATACTACCAAGGATTGTAGCCATTAAAAAATGTTAATCAGCGCTTTTTGAAGGTGCAAATGTACGGTTTTGCTTTGGGGAGAAAAAATGTTACAGAAATGTTTACTATTTCATCATTTACAATTGATATGAAAAAACAGTAGATTTAGTAAGAAATGTTGCATATGAATTTTACTACAAATCAAACAATCAAACGTTTTTTACTTATTTCTCTGATAGTTAGCTATGTATTTGCAGGATTAAATCATTTTATTAACCCCAATTTTTATTATCCTTTATTTCCGAGTTATTTACAACATTGGCATGTTGCATTAAATACATTAGCAGGTTTTGCAGAAATAATTCTAGGAATAATGATGATTTTTAAAGCTTACAGAAAAGTTGGTTCTTTTTTAATCGTTGCAATGCTGATAGCTTTTTTGCCAGTTCATATGTATTTTATTCAAATGAAAAGTTGCTTACCCTATAGTACTATTTGCTTACCAGAATGGGTTGGATGGGTAAGACTTTTAATTATTCATCCAATACTTATTTTATGGGCTTATTTTAGTGGCAATATTCGATAATACAAATAATTTTTTATGAAATGGTGGATGAAATTTTTACTTACGTTAGTTGTGGCATTTGTGGCAATATATTTTCTTGGCCCAAATCCTAAAACACCAATATATAGTGAAGAATTACCAGATATTCCTTCAAGTGTAACTGGCATTGAGCATTATATATCAGAACATGAAAAAAGGCATAATATAAAACCCAATAACCAAGCTAGAATTGTTTGGTTGAATGATAGTTTAAAACAAGAAACAGAATACGCTTTGGTGTATTTACATGGTTTTAGTGCCAGTCAAGAAGAAGGAAATCCTGTTCATAGAACCATAGCAAAAATGTTTGGGTTCAACCTGTATTTAGCAAGACTCGCTGAACATGGAATTGACACCACTGATCAATTAATACAATTAACCCCAGAAAAATATTGGGAAAGTGCTAAAGAAGCTTTGATGATAGGAAAACAATTAGGTAAAAAAATAATTTTAATGGGTACTTCAACAGGTGGTACTCAAGCATTACAATTAGCAGCTACCTATCCTAACTTAGTTCATGCCTTAATTTTATATTCTCCCAATATTGAAATTAACGACCCAAACGCTTGGTTGTTAAATAATCCATGGGGTTTACAAATAGCAAGAAAAGTTAAAAACAGTAACTTTATTGATCCAGAAGATGAACGCCCAATTTATAAGCAATATTGGAATAAACCATATAGATTAGAAGCTGCAGTTGCTTTGCAAGAAATGCTTGAAACTACTATGACTAAAGAAAATTTAAACAGAATTAAGCAACCAACATTGGCTTTGTATTACTATAAAGATGAAAAAAATCAAGACCCTGTTGTAAGAGTAGATGCAATAAAAAAAATGATGGTAACAATAAGTACTACTTCTACTTTAAAAAGAGTAACAGCAATGCCCAATCCTGAAGCCCATGTTCTAGCTTCTCCTATTTAATCAAAAGATGTGAGAGGTGTATTTGATGTTACAGCTAACTTTATTCATGAAATATTGGGCGTAAAAAAGATGTAGTTGATTAATTTTACTATAATTGAACCAATCAACCAATTTAATAATACTATAAGCTGATTGGTTCAATAATTATACATTCTCTCATTCTCACATTCATTCAAATACTATCCTGCATTTTCTACAACAAAAGAAACAACTTGCTTCACTCTATACATTACTTTTTTCCCATTTTGAATTGCAGGAGTCCATTTAGGACCTTTTTTGATAATTCTTACCGCTTCATCAGCTGTACCAAAACCGGGGTCTTTCTCTATTTTAGTATCGCTAATATTTCCTATCTCATCTACTGTAAATGATACAACTACAGAATAAATACCTGGAGCAGCTCCATTTTCAGAAGGTAATTCTCTATTTAAGTTTCTTTCCAAATATCTTTTCCAACTTTCTAATCCACCAGGAAATGAAGCAGGAATTTGAACAGGAACAAAGGTTTCTTCATAATCTTTATTACTTGTAATGGTAGCTAAACCGCCTCCTGAAGCGTTTTCAAGTACTGGTGGAATATTATTTCCATCTGATTCAATGCCATCAATGGTGGCACCTCCAATTACAACATTGTCTAAAGCAGATTGATCAGGTGGGGTAGGTTGATCGTCATACAAATTATCACGTACAATAGTTGGAGTAACAAATACAGCTTGTTTGTGGACTGTTTTGGGCTGAACAGGCTTCGGCGTTGGAGGAGTATTTTCTTTTTGTGTGGAAGAATGATCGATTAAATTAACATCTATGCCATTATAAGCCTCCACAACTGTAGCCCCCTTTTTTGCCCAGATAGATAATGTAATGGATAAAAGAGCAATAATGAAAGTGATACTTAAAGCAATTTTCATTCGCTTTGAATAATCTTTCCGTAAAATGTAAGCACCATAGGCTTTATTTCTTCCATCGAAGAGAATATCTAATACATCTGCTGATAAAATTTGATCTGTTTTCATGGTAAATAGTTTATTAATTAGATTACCAAACAGATAAATTACATAAAAAATTAGAAATTATTTTATAGTATAAGTTATTGAAAATAAAAGTGTCTTTCTATTTCTAGAAAGACACTTAAAAAATATTTCAAACATAAATTAATCTTCAGAAACTACAAACGTAATAGCTTGTCTTGCTCTGTAAGCAACGTTTCTTCCATTTTGAACTGCAGGTTTCCAATTTGGTCCTTTTCTTATTACACGAATTGCTTCGTCTTTAGTACCATGACCAGGGTCTGTTTCAGCAACAACATCACTGATTACACCATTTTTATCTACTAAGAAAGAAACCATTACAGTATACTTTCCTGGAGGGGCACCATTTTCAGAAGGTAAATCTCTATTAAGATTTCTCTCCAAATATTTAGCCCATGCCGCTCTACCGCCAGGAAATTCCGCTTCTATTTGTACAACTGTAAATACTTTATCGTAGTCTTCTTCTTGTTTAGGAGCTTCTACAACACCAGTACCTTTACTTTCTACAACTGGAGCAACAATACCATCATCTTTTGCACCTTCTACATTGATAGTACCAATTTTGGTTTCTTCCAATTTTTCTTGATCTGGTGGCGGTTCTTTTACTTCCTCATCTTTAACGATTTTAGGAGGAGTAAACTTGGTTATTTCTACCTTTGGTGGTTCTTGTTTAGGTGGTGGTGGTGGTGGCGGCAATTCAGGTTTTTTTTCTTCCTTCTTTACATCCTCCAAGTTCATGTCTTGCACAAATACTTCATTCTTGCTTTCTGGTTTCAAAGAACCAGCAAGAACGTAGCTTAGAAAAATTAATAAACAAATAGCAAAAGTACCAACTATGGCAATTGTAATTCGTTTATTATAAGTTTTACGCAAGTCATAAGCACCATATGCCTTATTCCTGCCATCAAAAAGGATGTCAAGAAAATCGGCGGTCATTATTTTATTTACGTCCATAGTGTTTGACTTTATTAATTAGATTCAAAAAACAATATTTTCCACAAATTATTTTGATGCTTGTGGAGCATTTGCAGCCTGAGATGCTTTAACTAATTGATTTTCACCATCAAAAATATCAACCAACGCATATTTTCTAATATCGTTAATAGACATTTCATCTAAAATATCAATTACGTTTTTATAAGTACACTCCTCATTAGGCTTTAAAATAACAAAAAAGTCTTTTGCATCTGTACGTCTTTTCTTGGCTATAATAACATCTCTAATATCTTTAAAATTAGAAGATTTAAAATTAGCACCTGCAGGATCTAAGATTCCTTCATAGTAAAAAACGTTGTTATCTTTTCCTAACATGATTGTGAGAGAGCCAGATTCTTTCGTTTTTGTTAAATCATCGTCTTTCTCTGCATCTTTAGGCAAGTTTAAATTAAAGGCTGTGGGTTGACTCATTGTTGTTGTAAAAATGAAAAAAGTAATGAGTAGAAATCCCAAGTCAACCATTGGCGTTAAATCTACTCTTGTAGAGAGCTTCTTCGCCTTTTTGACGCCGGGACCTTTTTTATGGCCACCACCGCCTGAGGTATCCATTTCTGCCATGGTAGATGTTTTTTTATTTTATTAAATTAGTTTCAAGAAAAGAATTATTCTTCAGTTGTTTCTTTTCCAGTTTTATTTTGGTTTCGCTTCCATAAATCACTACCTTCTGGTACACTTTCAGGATTTGTAACCATTTTAAACTTCAAAAGATTATTTTTCTTGAAAGCAGTTACAACACTTTTAAAGGCAGGATATTTAGCAACGTTATCTCCTTTTAACAAGAGATTCATTTTTTTACCTTGATAACCATCAGAAACTAAACGCATCCATTCAATAAGTTCGTTGTTAGTACTATCTTTTGTAGGAATACCTGGTAAAGTTTCACCTTTTTTAGCCTCTTTAGGTAACTCTAAAAATGATTTTAACTGCCCAAAAGAAGAACCAAAAAATTCAGCCTTTTTAAAAGCGTTTACATTAATTCCAAGATTTTTTGTTGTATTGAGTGTGTTGCCAATATATTCTTTAATGGCTTCATCATCCATTGATAAAAAAACTTTTCCGTCTTTATCAATAGTAATCAAAACAACATCTTTATCTGGTGCTACTTTTGATGCCACAGAACTTGGTGTAGTAACAGTTATGGCTTCACTTGGCTTAAACTTAGTAGTTAAGATAAAGAAACTTAACAACAAGAAAGCAACGTCGCACATCGCAGTCATATCCACCGAAGTACTTTTTCGTGGTAATTTGGGTCTTGACATTGTGTTTAATTAATTAGATCTACAATTATGATTCAAAATTTACTTTTCTCCATAAATGGAGTAATGCTATTATTTATAGTTAGCAGCAAAACTTTGAGTTAATGTAAATCCAGATTCGTCAATACCAAAAGTAATACCATCTATTCTTGTAGTAAATACGTTGTACATGATAATAGAAATTGCTGAAGTACCAATACCTAAGGCTGTATTATAAAGCGCCTCAGAAATACCTTCAGATAATGCTTGTGCAGCTTCTCCACCACCGCTATCACCTAAAGCAGAGAAAGATTTAATCATACCCACTACCGTACCTAATAAACCTACTAACGTTGCTACTGATGCAAGTGTAGATAAGAATACTAGATTTTTTTCTAACATTGGCAATTCTAAAGCTGTAGCTTCTTCAACTTCTTTTTGAATATTTAATACTTTTTGTTCAGTAGTTAATTCTGTATTGTGAATCATTTCTTTGTATTTGCTTAATCCACCTTTCATTACATTACCTACTGCACCTTGTTGTTTATCGCACTCAGCAAGTGCTTTGTCAATTTCTTTATTAGCTAAATGAAATTGAACTTTACGGATAAACTCAGAAATATTTCCTTTACCAGCTGCTTTTGAAACTGTTAATAATCTCTCAATAACAAAAGTTAATACAATTAAGAAACATCCAATTAATACTGGTACAATAATACCACCTAAGTACATTTTAGATAAATCTCCAATTGGCCCTTTGTGTTTTGGCCAGAAACCACCAGCTAAATCTGGCTTAGAAAAGTTGGCCGCATTGCCAATAAAGAAACGCCAAATAACGTAACCCAATACAATACATGCTAATGGGGCAATCGTAGCAATTAAATTACCAGATTTCTTGTGTTGTGGAGCAGTTGAACTTTTAACAGCTGTTGCTGTTGGTTTTGTCTCAGCCATGATTCAATTGATTTTTGGTTTTAAATTACAGTTGTTTAAAATTTATTTCGCAATTCTACAGAAAAAACTTTTGATAAAACAAAACAATTTTCACTATTTCATTTCGAAAAGGGCTTACAAATTAAGAATTTTAAGAGTATTGACAAATTTGTTTTAAAATCTTAGCCATTATTTTATGATGTAAGGTATGCTAATAACAAATACTTAAACAAAAAACCTACTTTTTTTACCACTCATAAAACGTTTTGCGAAAAAAAATGTTAGTACCAATCGCACTACTATCTTTAAAAAAATAAACATTAAGAACAAATTTATGAGAAAACTATTGTTAGCATCGGCGCTGATATCTAGCTCATTAGTAATGGCACAGCAAAGACCCACAGTACCCCAAACACCAAACCCAAACACACCAAGCAGTTCTACGCCCCCCGTTGGATTGCCGGCTGGTTTTGGGAGTAGGTCAACAACACAAGGTCCAAAGCCATTTAAAGAAGTGATTACAGATAAAGCAATTACTAAAAAAGGACTATTTACAGTACACAAATTAGATGATAAATACTTCTTTGAAATTGGTGATACTTTACTAGGTAGAGAGATTTTGGCAGTTACACGTTTTGCTAAAGTACCAAGTGGAGCTGGATATGGCGGTGAAATAGCTAATCAACAAACACTAAGTTTTGAAAAAGGACCTAATAACACTATTTTTTTAAGAGTAATTACGCTTGTAAATGTTGCAGATTCTACAAATGCAATTTATAAGGCCGTTGTAAATTCAAATGTAAATACTATTGCAAGTGCATTTCCTATTGCTGCATATGGTAAAGACAGCCTAAACCCAAGTAGTGTAATTGATGTGACAGATTTCTTTAAAGGAGACAATCAACCCGTTAGTTTAAGTGCAAATGCCAAAAGAAGATACAATTTATCGGTAATTGCTGCTGACAGATCTTTTATCCAAAAAATTTCAACCTATCCTATTAATACTGAAATTAGAACAGTTAAAACATTTAACGCATCAAGCGGTGGTGGATTTTCACTTGCACCTTCTCCTTTTCCTTCTGCATCGTTACCAGCTGCAAACGCAAGTGGTGCTGTAACATTAGAAATGAACACATCATTATTGTTATTGCCTAAAACGCCAATGGCAAGAAGATTGGCAGATAGAAGAGTAGGATTTTTTACGGAAGATTTTGTAAAATTTGGTGATGATCAACAAAAAGTAGAAGATAAAGAATTTGCCATCCGTTGGCGTTTAGAACCAAAAGAAGGAGAATGGGAAAAATGGATGAAAGGTGAATTAGTAGAACCCAAAAAACAAATTGTTTATTATATAGATCCTGCAACACCTAAACAATGGAGAAAACATTTAATTCTTGGAATTAACGATTGGCAAAAAGCCTTTGAAAAAGCCGGTTTTAAAAATGCTATTATTGGAAAAGAGTGGCCAGAAGATGATACTACAATGAGTATGGAAGATGCTCGTTTTTCAGTAGTTAGATATTTTGCATCGAACATTGAAAATGCTTATGGGCCAAACGTTCATGACCCACGTAGTGGAGAAATTTTAGAAAGCCACATTGGTTGGTATCATAATGTAATGAAATTAGTTCATGATTGGTACATGATTCAAACTGCAGCTGTTGACCCAAGAGCTAGAAAAATGAAGTTTGATGAAGATTTAATGGGAGATTTAATTCGTTTTGTATCTAGCCATGAAGTTGGACACACACTTGGACTTGCTCATAACATGGGTAATAGTAGTAAAACTCCTGTAGAAAAATTAAGAGATAAAGCTTGGGTTGAAGCTAATGGACACACTGGTTCAATTATGGATTATGCTCGTTTTAACTATGTTGCTCAACCAGAAGATAATATTGGTAAAGCTGGGCTATATCCTAAAATTGGTGATTATGATATGTGGGCTATTAAATGGGGTTACGGTTATATGCCTGGTGCAACTGAGGAAGAACAACACCGTGCTAGCAATAAAATGATTATTGCGGCTTTAAAAGAAAACCCTCGTCATTATTTTGGCACTTATGAAAGAGGTAATAGCGTAGACCCAAGAACACAAAGTGAAGACTTAGGTGATAATGCTATGAAAGCTAGTGAGTATGGTATTAAGAATTTACAACGCATTGTTCCAAACTTACCTGAATGGACTAAAGAAGAGGCTGATTTAAATGAAAATTTAGCTTCGATTTATTTACAACTAGTTGATCAATTTAGACGTTACATTGGTCATGTTACAAGAAACGTAGGAGGTGTAACAGAAACATTTAAAAGTGTAGAACAAGAAGGTGCAGTATATGAACTTACTCCAAAAGAAAAACAAAAAGAGGCAGTTGCATTTTTAAATAAACAATTATTTGAAACACCAAAATGGTTAATTAATAAAGATATCTGGAATAGAATTAACAACCCAATTAGTTTAGATCCGGTAGCTAATGCTCAAGAATCTGGATTGGCTAGTTTAATTAGCACCAACAGACTTCAACGTATGCAAATTTGCTTAGAACGTTTTGGTGCAGATAAGGCTTACAATGCTTTAGAATTACTTACAGACGTACAAGGCAGTTTATTTACAGAATTATCTTCTAAAAAACCAATTGATGAGTATAGAAGATTGTTGCAAAAAAGCTATGTTGATAAGTTAGGAGCCATGATTGATCCTAGTGCTGGTAGCAGTAATATTTCTGTTCAAGGTTTTTCTGTTTCATTTAATACTGATTTAAAGAGAAGTGATTTACCTGCAATTGCTAGAGGTCAATTAGTACAATTACGTAGTCAGTTATTAGCGGCTATTCCTACAACTACCGACAAAATGAGCAAATTGCATTTGCAAGATTTGGTTGAGAAAATTAAAATGGCTTTAGATCCTAAATAGTTTAAATTTATTATTATTCTATAAAACCCTTGTAGCAACCTTGTTACAAGGGTTTTTTGTTGCATAAAGTAATACAGTACAAGAGTGCGAC